>JAQURJ010000001.1 GCA_028715705.1 Phycisphaerae bacterium
TTCCAAAACCGCAAGTTTTTCATAATTTTCAGTCGACAATCTGGTTTTCAAAAATTCAATGGCACTGCTCATTTGGCGCGAACGCTCCTTTCAAAACAATACTTTCATTTACGGTATCTACAGTCGGATACTATAGGCTCAAAAAATCGCCGAATTTTAGACGATAATGTTTTCAATGTCAAAGGCTTTTTGGGTAAAGTGCGATAAAAACATTTTTTGCCCACACAAAATCGGCGGTAAATAAGGTTTGACGGCAAAAGGTGGGTTTATTATACTTAGACCCCTAATTATAGGCGTCCAAAGAGTTTGCCGCGGGAAATATAAATCCCTTGACCCGGAGAACGATATGATAAATGACAGAATAATTGGTGAAGGTATAACCTTTGACGATGTGCTTTTGCTCCCAGCTCGCAGCGATTTTGTGCCGAGCGAGGCGGATACAAGCACTCAACTGACTAATAATATCCGTATCAACATTCCGCTGGTGTCGGCTGCGATGGATACCGTTACAGAGGCGGCTTTGGCGATAGCTCTGGCGCAGGAGGGCGGTATCGGGATAATTCACAAGAATCTTTCTTTGGATCAGCAGCGTCGCGAAGTGGCTAAGGTCAAGCGGAGCGAAAACGGGGTGATCCTCGATCCGGTAACACTAAACCCGGGCGAGCCGGTGCGGACGGCACTGGAATTGATGGAGGTACATAACGTTTCCGGAATACCGATCGTTGATGATAAAAAGCTGGTGGGTATATTGACAAGGCGAGACCTTAAATTCCTCAAGGACAGCAATGTCGAGATACGCACCGTAATGACCAAAGACAATCTTGTTACCGGCCCGGCTGATACAACGCTGGAACAGGCGAAAGAGATTTTACAAAAACGTAAAATAGAAAAGCTCTTGCTGGTGAATGGCGAAGGTCAGCTTGCTGGGCTTATCACAATGCGTGACATTGACAGGGTTCAGCGGTATCCGCTATCGGCTCGCGATTCGCGAGGGCGGTTGAGGGTCGGTGCGGCTGTTGGTGTGAATGATTATGAGCGTATCGAGGCTCTGATAGAAGCCGAAGCGGATGTAATAGTTGTTGATACGGCGCACGGCCACTCAAAGAATGTCATTGAGACGGTCAGAAACATAAAGAAGCAACATGATATTGATGTGATCGCCGGTAATATAGCCACAGCCGAAGCGGCTAAGGAGTTGATAAAAGCAGGCGCTAATGCGGTTAAGGTTGGCATTGGGCCTGGTGCGATATGCACGACACGGATTATAAGCGGAGTCGGCGTTCCGCAGATAACGGCTATAATGACTTGTGCAAAGGCGGCTGATGATGCCAAGATTCCGGTTATAGCCGATGGCGGCATAAAACAGAGTGGCGATATTACAAAAGCGATTGCGGCTGGTGCGTCTTGTGTTATGGTTGGGTCGCTGTTTGCGGGATTGAAGGAAAGCCCCGGTCAGCTTGTTATATACAAAGGCAGGCAGTTCAAGGAATATCGCGGGATGGGTTCATTGGGTGCAATGGTGAAAGGTTCTGCGGACAGATATGGTCAGAAAAGTTCCTCTTAAGTGAGTAAGTTAGTGCCGGAAGGCGTTGAAGGGCGTGTGCCATACAGGGGGACGCTGGGCGATTTTGTGTATCAGCTTGTCGGCGGTTTGCGTGCGGGGATGGGATATTGCGGGACGTCGAATATCGAGGCACTTCGCAAAAACGGGCGGTTCTGCCGAGTGACGACGGCGTCGATGTACGAATCGCATCCGCACGATATTCAGATAACCAAAGAAGCCCCGAACTATTCAGGCAGCGTGTTGAATGATTGATAAAATGGAACGTGAGTTAATCGTAATAATTGATTTTGGCAGCCAGTACGGGCAGTTGATAGCGCGGCGCGTACGAGAGCTGAATGTTTACAGCCGTATATGTCAGCCGAGCATAACCGCAAAAGAGCTTAAAGAAATGGGGGTTAAAGGGATTATCCTCTCCGGCGGGCCGGCGAGCGTTTATGCTCCGGGCGCACCCAGATGCGATGAGGCAATATTCGAGCTTGGCGTGCCGATACTGGGGATATGCTACGGAATGCAGCTGGGCTGCCAGATACTTGGAGCAGAGATAATCGCTGCTCAAAAACGTGAATACGGCAGGGCACAGCTTGAGATTTTAGATAAAAAAGATTTATTTAATGAAATGCCGGAAAAGACAACCGTATGGGCATCTCATGGCGACCATGTAGAGAAGTTGGGAGCAGGTTTTGAACAGATAGCGGCTACAGCCAATTGTCCCAATGCAGCGGTAAGAAATATAAAAAAGAAATTTTACGGCGTTCAGTTTCATCCAGAAGTTGCCCACACGCCAAAGGGCGAAGTAGTTCTGCGTAATTTCCTGTACGATATCTGCGGATGCAAGGGCGACTGGAAGATGAGCGACTTTGTCGCTGATGCGGTCAAACGTATCAAAGAGCAGGTAGGGGAAGCGAAGGTTATATGCGGATTGAGCGGGGGGGTGGATAGTTCAGTTACGGCGTCGCTGATACATAAGGCTATTGGCGATCAACTTGTGTGCATTTTCGTTGATAACGGGCTTTTAAGAAAGAATGAGCGCGAATATGTCGAGGCTACGTTTAAGGATCATTTCCATATCGATTTGCATGTGGTTGACTGGTCGGAGCAGTTCTTAAAAGAATTAGAAGGTGTCACTGACCCGCAAAAGAAAAGAAAAATTATTGGCAGAGAATTTATAGAAGCATTCAAGTCGGAAGCAAATAAAATATCCGGCGCGAAATTTTTGGCGCAGGGGACATTGTATCCTGACGTTATCGAGAGCGGCTCGAAGGATGGCAATGCGGCTGCGAATATCAAGCTGCATCACAATGTCGGCGGATTGCCGGAGCAGTTGGGGTTTGAGCTGGTTGAGCCGCTGCGTGATCTGTTTAAGGATGAGGTTCGGCGGGCAGGGGAATATCTCGGGCTGCCGGAGGCGATGGTGTGGCGGCATCCATTCCCAGGGCCGGGACTTGCGGTGCGTATAATTGGCGAAATAACCAAGCCGCGTCTTGAGGTTTTGCGACAGGCTGATTTGATCCTTATTGATGAAATAACAGCGGCTGGGCTTTATCGCCAGATTTCGCAGGCTCTGGCAGTGTTGGTGCCGGTCTCCACGGTCGGCGTGATGGGCGATGAACGAAGTTATGAGAATGTTATTGCGATACGCGCTGTGGAAACAACGGATTTTATGACAGCCGATTTTTCCCATATACCGTTCGAGGTGCTGGGTACGATAAGCAGCCGCATAATAAACGAGGTTCGCGGGGTTAATCGGGTAGTTTACGATATATCAAGCAAACCGCCAGCTACGATAGAATGGGAATAATTAAACTGGCTTTGCCAGTTTGGAAAATTAAAAATGTGGAGTCGCTGCGCGACGCTTCTTCTGCGGATTCCTCGACAAGCTCGGAATGACATTTCAACGGGTTTTCGCAAGATACACTTTTAATCCTCGCATTTGCTGATTTTTTCTACCGGCAGAAAGTGAATTGGACGGCGAGATAGCCGTTTTTTGGCAGAACTATGATAATTAGGCTGATTATCCGGCTTCAGCGGTGTTGGGTGTATGGTCGGAGGATTGTCATAGCTATAACGAGGTAAAGAGCGCATAATCCGAACGCTGCGTGGAGGATGCGGCTTGTCATCGTCAGGCCGAAAATCGCCGAGACCAAATCAAAGCCGAAAAATCCGACCAGTCCCCAGTTCAATCCGCCCATAATTACCAACACAAGGCAAAGCCATTCAATAGAATGTAATTTTATCATTTTTCAACCCCCTGTGATCCATTTTAATTAGAGGTTCTTGCGGGAATCATAACGGAGTCTATGGTATGAATAATTCCGTTTGAGCATTCGATATCGGTCTGGTGCACCCCTGCGGTATCGATGAGTAACCGGCCGTATTTGGGCGTGATGGTAAGTTTATCACCGCTGATCGTTTGCAATTCTTCGGTTTGGATAATATCATCCGCAAACGCCTTTTGCTTGGCTACGATATGGTACTTGAAGATATCAAGTATGGCCTGATGGTCATGGTTGAACAGCTTCAGGACGCAGTGGGGGGCTTTTTCAAAGGCATCGTCAACCGGGGCGAAGAGCGTAAACGGTCCCATCTGGCGGAGATAATCGCCCAAGCCGGTGATCTCAAGAACTCTGGTCATGAAGTTCAGATTTGGTATAGTCCGGATGGTATCGCAAATGTCTTTTTGCAACAAATATGTTTTAAGCATATAAATAACCTTTCAAAGCCAAAACATACGGATTACAGCTTTTTTGCGTCCTGTGGTTCGGGCGCACACCTCCATCGTGCAATTACTGCGTCAAGTGTAATGATGACTTAAAATAAATCAATAGGGGAAAAGCTTGTTTTTTATACGGATAAAAGCTGATATTTGGCGGTTTGAGTAGTGTCTGGAACTGATTTTTTCCGATATAGAATGTGCCAGCAAGAAAAAATTGCAAAAACGGCACTTTTTTGTAAACTGAGTATTTTGGGATTGTTACACAGGATTTACATATATGGATTTTGAGATTCGACCAGCAGAGAGAATAACCCGTCTTCCTCCGTATCTTTTCGGGAGGCTTAACGCTCTCAAACTTGCCAAGCGGCAGGAGGGTGCGGATATTATTGACCTTGGTATGGGCAATCCCTCCGATCCGGCACCGCAGATAGTTATCGATAAGCTTTGTGAAGCTGCTTGCGACCCGCGCAACCACCGTTACAGCGCATCCCGCGGCATTAAGAATTTACGGGCGGAAGTGACTAAAAAGTATGCCGTTAAATGGGGTGTAGAGCTTAACCCTGATACGGAAGTGCTGGCCTGCCTGGGTTCCAAGGAGGGATTCAGCCACTTATGCCTTGCGATGCTGGGGCCAGGTGATACGGTTGTCGTGCCTGATCCGGCGTTTCCGATTCATATTTACGCGGCTACGCTGGCTGGGGCGAATGTGATTTCAGTACCGCTGGGCTGCGACGAGGCGTTTTTGAAGAATATTGCGCATGTGTGTGAAAATCTTTATCCCAAGCCGAAGCTGTTGATATTGAATTATCCCCATAATCCAACGGCTATGACGGTGGATGAGGGTTTTTTTGAGATGGTGGTCGATCTGGCGAAACGGTTCAAGGTTGCGGTGATCCAGGATTTTGCCTACGGGGAAACTTGTTTTAACGGCTACAGGGCGCCGAGTTTTCTTTCTGCAAAAGGCGCCAAGGACGTTGGTGTAGAATTTATAACCATGAGCAAGCCGTATAATATGGCAGGTTTCAGGGTTGGTTTTATCGCAGGCAACCGGCAGATGATCGAATATCTGGCGACAATAAAGGGATATTATGATTATGGCATTTTTCAGGCGGTGCAGATAGCGAGTATTATCGCAATGCGGCATTGTGAAGATGATATGAAAAAGCAGAACGCGATCTATCAGAGGCGACGAGATATAGTCTGCGATGGTTTACAGCGGATCGGCTGGGAAGTGGAAAAACCGCGTGCAACGATGTTTGTGTGGGCGAAGGTGCCGAAAGAGCATTCACAGGGCAAGGGCAGCATTGATTACGCGATGGATTTGATGGAGCATGCCGAAGTAGCGATTGCGCCGGGAAGGGCGTTCGGAGAAAATGGTGAAGATTATATGCGGATCGCACTGGTTGAAAACGAACAGCGTTTGAGACAAGCTGTTCGCAATATCAGCCGATTTGTTCAGCAAAAGCCGGTGCGAAAAGGTAAAAAATAAATTTTTTGCAGCAAAAATTCAGGGGAATATAAAAATTTTTTAGTCCGCGAAAAACGCATTGTTTTGCCGTCAAAACCTCGAATTTTGAGGTTTTGGGCATTCTCCGTTTAGGCGTCAAAAATAAAAAACAAAAAAGTCCTTGACATTTGCATGTCAATTTGGTCTAATACGATCATCAGCTTGGGGGCTGAAGAAGACTCACGAGTGCTAAAGTTTTTTGAGCCGTTGTTTTTGACTTATGTAATTCTTTAGCTTGGTTTGTTTCTATTTTTAACGCGGGATTGAGAAAAGTTATCGCGGTGTCGGTCTGCCCTAAGGGTGCCGGAAGGCGGACGATACAGGATAATGCGTTGGGGATCTGAAGAGAAAACTCACAAAATGAATGTATTAAGGTCTGCGCGCAGTGATTGCGTTAGGGCGGAAATTTTGAAAACGGAGTTTTCTTGGAGGTATGGTGACATGAAGAAGTCACGAAGGTTTGTATGTGTGGTGTTAGTGATGTTAGGGATGGTGACAAGTGCATCAGCTTTAATGTCTCTTCCAGATAGTGACCTATGGTTAGGTCAGCGAGAATACACCGACAACGGTTTTCATGTTCTTGTTGAGTACGCTGTTTATGATACATGGGGCAGCAACGAATTCGAATTGGCAGGTTATACCAATCCAGGCACCGGCCGATATGTGTATGCCTATCAATTATGGAATGCTAATGATGCCGACAAGGCGGTCACAGCTTTCCAGGCTCTTAATCTTGACGAAAGTACTATCAGTGCTTCATTGTTGAGCGGGTTTGGATCGCTGGAAGACACCTATTCGAGTCAAGGAATAGGTCTTGAACCGAGTGGCGCGAATTCTTCCACCACTACGTGGACATTTAACGGCGATACTTTTGTGGCAAGTAAACATTCTTTCTTTCTTGTATTCAGCAGCAACAGCAGGCCGGTTGTGGGAACTTATGCGATAACTCAAACGAACGATAGCGGTGATGGGCCTCCTGCTCCGGAGATACCAGAACCGGCGACGTTGGCTATACTTTCAGCCGGAACTATCTGGCTGATGAAAAAACGCAGAGTTGTAAAATAAGTAATGGGGGATTCTATGAAAGTCAAATTGCTGATATTACTTATTATCGCAGTGTTTTGTACGCAGGCAAACTGTGAACAGATAGCCGTTATGGTTCAGCAGACTCCCGCCGACGGCGGGACAGTGACACCTTCGGTTGGTGTGCACAATCTTGACACGGGCAGTGCCGTGACGCTGACAGCAACACCCAAGGCCGGTTATCAATTTGTTTACTGGCTCGGTGACGTTGCTGACCCGACAGCGAGCACAACGATGATGAGAGCAAATTCTCCCAGAATCATAGTGGCTGTTTTCGAGCGTGTTGAAAATGAGTATGTAACGCCTGTCGCCAATATGCAGGTATCCGGCGGCGGCAGCGGTTTACGCGGAAGTGCGGGCGATATTGTGCGGCAGAGCGGCGGAGCGGGCGGAGGCAAGCGTCCTCATAAACCTCATTATCCTAATTACACTCCGGATGAACCTGAAGAAACGGATGATTTTCCAGTTCCGGAGGATAACAATGATTTTCCAGTGCCGGAAGTTCCTGAACCGGCTACGTCGTTATTATTAGCCCTGGGGGCTATGTTCGGTGCCTGGAGACGCCGAATCGAGAGATAACTCAAGAATGAATCTCCCCTGTTTTGAGCCGGAAAGCCGTATGGTTTTCCGGCTTTTTTTATGACTTGCGAAAGACGGCTACGACGTTTTCGACATCGACAACGAAGAGGCGATTATCCCCCTCGAAATCTACAGGTATAGCCCCTTTGGGATTGAAAAGCACCTTGTCATACTGGCGCAGGGGAAGTTCGGGGCAATTTTCAACTTCGGCGCTGATTGTTACGATTCGGCCGGTAATGGTGGGTATCTCGATATTATCCGGCAGTCGAATGCCGCCTTTGGTTTCCTTTTTGTCCTCATCCTTGCTTATAAGAACTCGTCTTCCTATTGGTTCAACAATCTCAAAAGTTTCGCTGTCGCTCATATTCTTATCTTAGCAATAATTATTTTGGCGCGGCTTTTTTTGCCGGTTTTTTGGTTCGCCCGAGCATTTCGTCAGCTTCTTCGATTGTTTTGGGCGGCCATTTTCCCTGCATCTGCAATTCGAGAAGTTCGTCCTTTTTCTTAATAGTGATTATATTTCTGCATTTTGGGAACTTGTTGCATCCCATGAATGGACCTTTTTTACTTTTACGTATGACGAGTTCGCCAGTTTTGCATTTTTGGCAGTTTATTCCGGTTGGTTCAGGCGGTTCCTTTGGCGGCATGATGTTGCCTTCTTTATCAATTTTCTGAATGGTCTTGCAGTCGGGGTAATTCGAGCAGCCGAGGAAGGAACCAAAGCGTCCGTGTTTTGTGACCATAGGGCTGCTACACTTCGGGCATTTGTGTTCTGTTTGTTTTTCTTCGAGTATTTTTCCTTCGCTGTCGCAGGGGGAAGCGAATTTACAGTTTGGATAATCCGAGCAGCTAAGGAAGCGTCCGTTTTTGCCGAAGCGATAGACGAGCGGTTTATCGCATTTAGGGCAGGAGTATTCGCTGGGTGTGGTTTCGGCTTTAGCGTGCTTCATTTCTTCAGCGGCTTTTTCCAGATTCTCGCGGAAGGGGCCATAAAATTCATCGAGAACACCGACCCAGTCAATATGCTGTTCTTCTATCTTATCAAGCTGTGATTCCATGTGGCGGGTAAAAGCTACATCCATTATTCTTGGAAAATATTCGTTGAGTTTGTCCGTAACGACTTCGCCCAGGTCCGTAGCGTGAAATTTCTTGTCGATCTGCTCGACATATTTTCGATCCTGTATGGTGCTGATGATGCTGGCATAAGTGCTGGGGCGTCCTATGCCTTCTTTTTCCATAGTTTTTACAAGTGAAGCCTCTGTATAGCGGGCGGGGGGCTTGGTAAAATTTTGTTCGGCTGTAATGTCGATCGCTCGCAGCGGCTGGTCGGCTTTAACATCGGGCATCTGTTGTTCAGTGGAACTTGTCAGCCAGATTTTTGTAAAACCATCGAATACGAGAATTCTTCCTGTGGAACGATAATAACACGGCCCGATTTGAGTATTGGCTATGATATCGATATTGGTTACATCCCAGCGAGCGGCAGTCATCTGGCTTGCGACGAAACGCCGCCATATAAGATCGTAGAGTTTATACTGCTCATCGGTAAGATATTCTTTTATATCAGCCGGCACAAGGTCGGGATCGGTGGGGTGGATGGCTTCGTGTGCCTGTTGCGCGTTTTGTTTGGATGCGTAAAATATTGGTTTTTCGGGCATGTATTCGGAGCCAAGATTGGTCTGGAGATACCGTCTGACTTCGTTAACAGATTCCGGCGACAGGTGCGTGCTGTCGGTTCTCATATATGTAATAAGACCCAGCGTACCCATAGAGCCGAGGTCTATACCTTCGTAAAGCTGCTGGGCGATACGCATTGTTCGGTGTGTGGAAAAACCAATGCGATTGGCAGCGGTTTGCTGAAGGGTAGATGTAGTAAATGGCGGTGAAGGGCGGGAAGTCGACTCTTTCTTGTCGATGGAGTTTACTTTAAAAGAGGCGTTGACAAGGGCGTCGGCAATTTTTTTGGCTTGTATGCTGTTATCGGTGTGGAATTTGTCGCTGCCGACCTTGTAGAGTTCCGCCTTGAGTGCCTTATGCTCTATAAGCCACTGATTCTGTTCGGCGACGGTAGGGCTTTTTTCTCCAGTGCCGAGAAAAGCCTTCCACTGCTTTGAGTAATCGTCTTTAAGATCGGCTGTGAAGACAGCGGGAATGAGCCAGTATTCCTCCGGCACAAACGCACGTATCTGGCGTTCTTTTTCCACAACGAGTTTTACCGCGACGGACTGAACGCGTCCTGCGGAAAGTCCTCCGGCAACTCTTTTCCACAGCAGGGGCGATATCTGATAGCCGACGATGCGGTCGAGTATCCGCCGAGCCTGCTGTGCCATGACCTTGTCCATATCGAGTTTACCGGGATTATCGAAGGCCTGCTTAATTGCTGATTTTGTGATAGCGTTAAATATGACACGATAGGTTTTTTCAGAGGGGAATTTCAGTATCTGTGCCAGATGCCAGGCGATAGCCTCTCCTTCGCGATCCAAGTCGGTTGCCAGATAGAGGGTGTCGCAGTTTTTCGCGGCAGCCTTGAGACCGGCGACGGTGCGATTCTTGCCGGGCATAATGGCGTAAGTCGGCTCAAATTTATTTTCGATATCGACATTGATGCCTTTTGACGGCAAATCGCGGACATGCCCCATAGAGGCTTTGACCTCAAAATCAGAACCGAGGTATTTATTTATAGTTTTTGCCTTTGCGGGTGATTCTACGATGACAAGCGTTTTATTTTTGCCGGATGATTTTGCCATAAAACTCAAAAATCTCTTACTAAGGTTGTTATTTTATGGATTGCCGGCCTTTTTGTTCAAAAACGACCGAACTTTTAAAAACAGTTAGGACAAATAGCTGGCAAAGGCACAAAAGTCAAGAAAAATTAAAAAACTGTGGCGAGGGATACATCCGCTTGTCCGTAGGATTAGCCCAAAAGGGTGTAAATTTTATTCTTTTTTTGCTTGCAATATCCCTTTTGCTATGGTAGCATCCAGCTTTTTCTATATCAAAAGATAGTAAGCATATTAAACTTTGCGAAAAGAAAGGTGATTGTTAATGCTGAAAGTCAAGTCGCGTACCGGTGAGTCTGTTCAACAGATGGTCAGAAGGTTTAAGAAATTATGTGAAAAAGAAGGGCTGATTCGCGATATGAAACGCAATACCCACTATGAAAAACCATCCGAACAGAACCGAAGACGTTTCCGCCAGGCTCAGCGGAACTCAGCAAGACTGAACAGACAATAAACCTTCTTATAAATTGAAAATCGAGCCGGAACTGCTTTTGTATCCGGCTTTTTTTATGTTTACTAATCAGGAGAATGAGTATGGCTTGTAATCTGGCTATAGCCGGAGTGACTGGTGCTGTCGGACAGGAGTTCCTGTCAATTTTGGAAGAAAGAAATTTTCCCTTTGATTCATGCAAAATGCTTGCGAGCAGCCGCTCGGCGGGCAAAACCATTGAATTCAAGGGTAAACAATATAAAGTTGAGGAATTGACAAAAAATAGTTTCTCAGGCGTAAACATTGCGCTATTCAGCGCAGGTGCCAGCCGAAGCAGGGAATTCGCGTCTGCGGCTGTCGAAGCGGGTGCGGTGGTGGTTGATAACAGCTCGGCATTTCGTATGGACCCGGAAGTTCCGCTTGTAGTGCCGGAGATCAATTCCGAAGCTATACAATTGAATAATGGTATAATCGCAAATCCGAATTGTTCGACAATAATAGCGATAGTGCCTGTCTGGCCGTTGCACAAAGCCAATCCTGTTAAACGTATGGTCGTCAGCACTTATCAGGCTGCAAGCGGAGCGGGACAAGCCGCGATGGATGAACTGGCTGCTCAGAGCCGCGAAATTCTTGACGGCAAGAAGCCAACCTGCAAGGCGTTTCCATATCAAATCGCATTTAATTTGTTCAGCCACAATTCAAAACTGATGGACAACGGCTACAACGAAGAAGAAATGAAGATGGTAAAGGAAACCCGCAAGATATTCGATTGCGATGATATAGCGATAACCTGCACCTGCATCCGAGTCCCTGTTATGCGGGCGCACTGCGAAAGTATTAACCTCGAATTTACAAAGCCCATCACACCGGATCAGGTGCGGGATTTATTAAAGGACGCTGAAGGCGTTTCATTGCTTGATGACCGTCAGAATAATCGCTTTCCGATGCCGATAGACGCTACCGGCCACGACGATATTTATGTCGGCAGGATACGTCAGGATGAATCCATACCGGATAACCGCGGGATAAACCTTTGGGTAGCAGGCGACCAGCTTCGCAAGGGTGCGGCGTTAAATGCTGTTCAGATAGCCGAGAAACTGCTATAATCCGCCCGCAATGGCGATAAGGAGCATACTTTTAACGGTCAGTTACGACGGTTGCGATTACAGCGGCTGGGCTGTTCAGCCGGGGTTTAAGACAATTCAGCAGACCCTGAACGATGCTGCTACATCGCTTATTGGCAGAAAAACTACCGTCCACGGCGCAAGCCGCACCGATGCCGGTGTTCATGCGCTTGGTCAGCGGGCGTTGATACAGGTTGATTGCCCCATTCCGACCGAAAATTTTCAAAAGGCTCTTAACGATCGCCTGCCCGAAAGTATCGCTATAACAGAGGTTGTTGAAAAGCCAATCGGATTTGACGTTATCGGTGACGTGAAAGCCAAACTCTACCGATATACTATCTATACAGGGCAAACTCGGCCTGTAACGCGGATACGCTACTGCTGGCACTATCCGGCGAAGTTCGATATTGATGCTATGTCGGAAGCGGCAAACAGTTTCATCGGCGAGAAAGATTTCAAATCGTTTGCCTCGGCTGGCGACAATCGGCAAAGCTCGGTGCGAACGATTTATCAATGCGAAGTTAAGCAGGAAGGTGACTGGATCTATATCGACGTTGAGGGTAACGGGTTTTTATATAATATGGTGCGGAATGTCGTCGGGACATTGACCGATGTCGGCAGGGGACGGATAGAAGCGAATAAGATTGGCGAAATACTTAATGCTTGCGACCGAACGGCAGCGGGGTCTATCGCTCCGGCCTCGGGATTGTGCCTTATGTGGATAAAATATTGAAGATAGTGCATATTATAACTCGGTTGATCGTCGGCGGGGCGCAGGAAAATACGCTTATTACCTGCCGCCTGCTCGCCCAGCGTGGGCACGATGTCACGTTGATAACCGGCCCCTCGACCGGACCGGAAGGCGAGCTTTTTGAAAAAGCAAATAATGAAAACTACAATGTAGAAATTATAGACGAGCTTATCCGGCCTATACGTCCGTTAACTGATTTCGCCGCTTATAAGAAACTTAAAAAAAAGCTGAAAGAATTAAAGCCTGATATTATCCATACGCACTCTGCCAAAGCAGGAATAATAGGTCGTTTTGCTGGTTGCGCGATTAAAGATTCAATGGGCAAGCCATTTGTTGTTCACGGTATTCATGGTCTTGCTTTTCACTCCTATCAAAGTAATTTGCTCAATAAATTTTATATCGCCATTGAAAAAGCGGCTGCAAAACGAACGGATTTTTTTGTCAGCGTAGCCGATGCAATGACACGGCAGGCACTTGATGCTGGTATCGGCACACCGGATAAATTTGTCACCGCGTATTCTGCGATTGAAGAAGCAAACTTTCTCAATAGGCCGGATGAATTGCAAATAAAGGCGTTTCGCCAAAAACACAATATAACCCAAGATGCGGTTGTATTGGTAACGGTGGCACGGCTGTTTGAGTTGAAGGGGCATGATTTTATTATTGAATCGGCAAAAAGGCTTGCGCCAAAATTTAAGAATGCGATATGGCTGTTCGTCGGCGGGGGTAATCTCGAAGAGAAATTAAAAAAGGATATCGAGGAGGCGGGATTAAGTGGGCGATTCAGGTTTACAGGGTTAGTACCTCCAGATCAAATCCCTTTGATACTTTATTCAAGTGATATTTTAGTTCACTGTTCTCTGCGAGAGGGTTTGGCGCGTGCGATACCGCAGGCGATGCTGTGCGGAAAGCCGGCTGTGGCTTTTGACCTTGACGGGTCGCGAGAGGTAGTAAATGAAAACACGGGGCGATTGATAGAGGCGGAAAATATTGAGCAGCTTATTGCTGCAAGCGCCGAGCTAATTGAAAATCAACGACTGCGTCAGCGATTAGGCGAAACTGCAAAAGAATCGGTAATGAAAAAATTTGCCCCGGACACAATGGTCGATACAATAGAGCAGGTTTACAATAGATTAACAGCCGGAATTTTATAGCAAGCCGAGTTTTCGTGCCTCGGCGTAAAGGCCGTATTGTCGCATTTTCTTAAATAATGTTGTGCGATTGATCTGCAAAGTGGAAGCGGTCTTTTGTCGGTTCCAATGGTTTGCCTCGAGCGCCTGGCGGATAAGGCGTTTTTCCGGTTCGACAAGCGCATCCTTTAGACTTGCACTTCCATTGAACGCTTGTTCGGCTGGGGGTTGGTGATGCAGTATCACCGGCGGTAAATCTTCCTGTGTGATATACTTGGTTTTGCTCAACAGCACCGCGCGCTCGATTATATTTTCCAGCTCGCGAACATTACCGGGCCAGTTGTATCGTTCGAGATATTCAAGCGCATCGTTCGTTATGGCTATCTTATATCTGTCATGCTGTGAGCAGTATATTTTCAGGAAACGCTCGGCCAGCAGCGGGACGTCACCGACCCTTTCGGCCAGCGGAGGCATATTTATCGGCACTACGTTTATTCGATAGTACAGGTCTTCGCGAAATCTGCCGTTCTCGACATCCTTTTTGAGGTCACGGTTGGATGCCAGAATTACACGAGTATCTATGGTTATAGTCTTGTTGCTTCCTACCGCCTCGAATTGCCTTTCCTGCAGCACTCGCAGCAGCTTTACCTGCAGACCATAAGAGGCGTTGGAAATTTCGTCAAGAAAGATAGTCCCTCCGTTTGCGGCGAGAAATTTTCCTTCCTTATTTACAACAGCTCCGGTAAAAGACCCCTTAACATGACCGAACAACTCGCTTTCCAGCAGCGTCTCCGGGATAGCGCCGCAGCTTACCTCCACAAAAGGTTTGTTGCGGCGGCTGGAACGATAATGGATGGCCCTGGCCAACATGCTTTTGCCCGTTCCCGATGGGCCGGTCATAAGAATGGTTGTTTTGCTGTCGGCTACAGCCTCTATAAGTTCGAATATTCTGGCCATCTTATAGTCGTGGCTTATGATATTTTGGAGACTGTATTTCTGTTCAAGCTGGCCGCGCAAATTTTCATTTTCCCGCATTAGGGACTGCTGTTTAATAGCACGGGCGACGGTAATCCGCAATTCGTCATCTACCAGAGGTTTTGTCAGATAGTCATAAGCGCCTCTCTTTATTGCCTTCACGGCGTTTTCGATACTGCCGTATGCGGTAATTATAACTACCACCGTTTGCGGAAAATTATTTTTAATGAGGTCAAGCAGCTCGAAGCCGTCGCCGTCGTCCAGCCCCATCTCTGTAATGACAAGCGAGTATGTGGTTTTGTTCAATTCGCTAACGGCTTGCTCGAAACTTTTAACACCGGTGGCGACCAGGCCTTCGGAATTAAGGAACTTGCATAGCGAATCGAGAATGATTTGGTCGTTGTCAACGACAAGAATTCTATTTTTTTCACTCATAAAGCAATTTCATTAGTTTTACGATCGGTTCTTTTAGGTTACGTTATAATGGCCAGATGTTACTTTTGGTAAAGATATAATACTGTAATAGTAGCAACCCATTTTAACATTGTCAATAGATATGTTGAAAAAAATAAACACGCCCGCATGAATTTTGTGCGTGGTGGATGTGATACGAACTAAGGCCTGTTTTTATCGGGCCATACGCCCTCAAACACTTCTTCTGCGGGGCCGGTCATATAAACACACCCGTCTTTTTCTGACCAATGTAGGTGGAGATCGCCGCCAGGCAGGTGGGCAAGTGCTGTGCGGTTTACGTTGTTTGTAAGGATATTTGCAATGCAGCATGCGCATGCGCCTGTGCCGCAGGCAAGCGTTATCCCGCTGCCGCGTTCCCAAGTTCGCATCCGAAACTCTCTGCTGCTTATATTGGTTACAAAGTGGACGTTTGTCCTCTTTGGGAAAAATTGGTGGTTTTCGATCATCGGGCCGATTTTTTCCAGTTCGATTGTTTCTACTTTCTCGCAGAAAAATACCGCGTGCGGATTTCCCATCGACACAGCTGTCATAAGCAGCTTTTGTCCGTTTATTTCGATGGGATAATTTATTATCTGCTCGGCGTTTATGGTCGTTGGTATCCTCAAACCGTTAAGTATCGGCTGACCCATATTTACGCATACGTTAGGAACCTTACCGTTCCGGGTATCCAGGCCTACGGTCAGAACACCGTTGCCGGTCTCGATCTTCAGCGAATCAGCGAAGACATTCTCTCCGCCGGTGAATCGGCCTTTGGATTTTGCTAAACCGTGCTCATAAACATATTTAGCAACGCAGCGCAAGCCGTTGCCGCACATTTCGGCTTCGGAGCCATCGGCGTTGAATATCCGCATCCTGGCATCGGCCTTTTTGGATGGGTATATAAGTATCAAGCCGTCTCCGCCGATACCGCGATGGCGGTCGCTTACGGCGATAGCGAGCTTTTCCGGCTGCTCGATGTGCTCTTCAAAGCAGTTGACGTAAACATAATCGTTTCCGATGCCGTGCATCTTGGTAAATTGCATACACATCTCCGATAAAACAACCGGTAACATACTCTGAAATGATACCGAATTTCAAGGAAAAACGGGGTACAGAATGTTTTTGTCTTGTAAAACCCCGCTGGGGGTTATAATTGCAAATTTAAATTTGATTAAACCGGCTTGTTTAAACTAATACGGATTTAATGTATAACAATCAAAATTTCAGCATATAGCGTACGGGGAGCCCTGTACAGAAATTGTAAAATATTTTTTGAGGTACAAAAATGAAGAAATGGATTGTATTAGCGGCATTGACGCTGCTGGTATCAGCGAGTGTAAAAGCTGATGAGATTTCGGAACTAAAACAGCAGCTTGCGGAACAAAGCCGGTTACTTCGCCAAATGCAGGAACAACTTCAGGCGCTCGAGAGCAAGCAGCAGCAGCAGGACGAGCAGATCGAACAAAAAGTCGCTAAAGCGGTGGACGAAAAGAAAATCGACGCTCTTCCTGACAGTATCAAATGGGTCGAAAACGTCAAGATAAGCGGCGATCTGCGTTATCGCTATGAATACATCGACGAAGATAAATCAGGCAATAACGACCGTACCCGCAACCGCATTCGGGCGAGGCTGGGTTTCGATGCCAAAGTCAACGATGATGTTGATGTGTGTATGAGAATAGCCACGTCAGAAGTATGGGGTGATGACGCGACAAGCGGCGACCCTGTTTCGACAAATCAGACACTCGATGATGCCTTCAGTAAAAAGAGCATCTGGCTTGACCTTGCTTATTTCGACTGGCATCCTTCGAGTATTGAGGGATTGAATGTCTTCGGCGGCAAAATGGAGAATCCTTTTGTTCGCGTCGGCGGCAATCAGCTTATATTTGACAGCGACCTTACGCCGGAAGGCATTGCGGTAAATTACACTATTCCTTTCAGCGAAAGCACCGATTTGTTTATCAACGGCGGCGGATTTTATGTTGATGAGGTTAAGACGGGTGCCGATACAAGCCTTTGGGGTCTTCAAGCCGGTTTGAAGCACAGATTTGAAGATGATTCATATCTGCTGGCTGGTGCGAGCAAGTATTGTTACAGTAATTTGGAGGGTCATGGCGCTCTTGTGACTCAAAGCGGTTCGGCCAAGTTCTTTGGTAACAGCAATGATGGCAGCGTATATACTAATGATTATGATCTTGTGGAACTGTTCGGCGAATACGGCTTTAAGATGGGTGAAACTCCGGCAGCTGTGTTTGGCAACTATGTACAGAACGCAGTTGCGAGCAGCAATGAGGATACCGGCTGGCTTATCGGCGGAAAGCTTGGCAAGGCCAAAAAACCGGGTTCATGGGAACTTTCTTATGATTATCGCGACCTTGAAGCCGATGCGGTTGTTGGCGCGTTCAGTGAATCCGATTTCATTGGCGGCGGAACAAATGGCAAGGGGCACCGCTTTGGCGGCGTATATCAGCTTGCTAAAAATGTTCAAACGGCTATGACATATTTTATGGATGAAAAGGGTAGCGAAGAGAACGATTATAGCCGTTTTCAGGCGGACTTGATTTTCAAGTTTTAATTTTATACTAACGAAATGCTGCAAAACTCTAACTTGTCTTCTGCACCTCAATTTTACAACTCTTTTCTATGGAAGGAGTTGCTCGCAGGCGTTTTGCTCTTGGCACTACATATTCACTGGTTCGCAAAAAACTTCCATCCATTATTATCTCTCATGCAGCGGGCGTATCACCGCGCCCAAGGCCACCCCCGCAGCCGCAATCGCCTTGCCGGCGGGGAGTGTCAAGAATTTTTCGCCTCAAAAAAAGACGCAACTGTAGAAGATGGGTCAAAATAAAAAAGCCCGGGAAAATTATCCGGGCTTTTTATTCGTTAAAGTCAGAGCGTGTTATTCGCTCTTTTCTTCTTCTTGTTCTTCACTTTCACCTTGTTCATCGCTCTGTTCTTTGGTCTCAGCATCTTCGGCTTTCTCCTTTTGGGATGCGGAGAAGTCATGGTCGCCGAAAACAGTCTGCACACCGACGGGTGTCCTTCTAACCGGAGCCGGAGTGGGCTCATTTTCCTTGTTATCCTCAGCTGCCCATTGAGCGCGACGCAGGCTCAGTCCGATCTTTCTGGAGTCTGTATCAACCTTTAAGATTTTGACTTCGACTTCGTCGCCTTCCTTGATAACATCCTGCGGTTTTTCGACTTTGTGGTCGGCAAGCTCGGAGATATGCAGCAGGCCTTCAAGCTCATTTTCAAGTTCGACAAATGCGCCGAAGTTGGTGACCTTGGTGATCTTGCCTTTTATAATGTGGCCAGGGATGTAAGTGTCGGGAATAGCGTGAACCCAAGGGTCTTCGGTTAGCTGCTTTAGGCCCAGTGAGACACGCTGTTTATTTTCGTCTATATCCAGAACTACGCATTTAATTTCCTGACCTTTTTCGAGCATTTCGTTTGGATGCGTGAATTTTTTGGTCCAGCTAAGGTCGGAGATGTGTATCATTCCGTCGATACCCGGCTCGATTTCGACAAATGCGCCGAAATTAGTCAGGCTGCGAACGGTGGCGGTGACCATAGTGCCGACAGGGTATTTCTGAGCCGCGACGGCCCAGGGATTGGTTTCGGTTTGTTTGAGACCGAGACTGATTTCCTGTTTTTCCTTGTTGACGTTTAGTACGACCACTTCGATCTCGTCGCCGAGATGAAGCATTTCGTTCGGATGGGTCAGCCGTTTTGTCCAGCTCATCTCGCTTATATGTACCAGCCCCTCGATACCGTCTTCGAGGCGTACAAATACGCCGTAGTTCATCACATTGACGACAGTGCCTTTGATTTTGGTGCCAATCTGATACTTCGTTTCTACACTCTCCCAAGGGCTTTCGGTCTTCTGCTTGAGTCCGAGCGATATTTTTTCACTCTCTTTATCGACGCTTATGACAACGCATTCGATCTCCTGATCGAGTTCGACGACTTCGGAAGGATGAGAGATGCGGCCCCAGCTCAGATCACTGATGTGCAGCAGGCCGTCCAGGCCGCCCAGATCGACGAATACACCGAAATCGGCGATGTTTTTGACTACACCTTTGCGTGTCTGACCGACTTCGATCTCGTTGATGATTTTTTCCTTGCTGCTTTGACGTTCCTCTTCGATGAGCTTGCGCCGCGAGACGACGATGTTTCTTCCTTCGATGTCGATCTTGAGTATTTTGCACTCGAGGTTCTTGCCGATAAAGCGGCTGATGTCGCCAGGCTTTCTGATGTCGACCTGTGAAGCGGGCAGGAAGACAGGAACTCCGACATCTATGAGCAATCCGCCCTTTATGCGGCGAATAACTTGCCCAATGATGGTGTCGCCTTCCTTTTTTGTGTTGATGACATGTTCCCAGCCTCGGATGCGGTCTGCTTTGCGTTTGCTTAGCGGTATCATGCCGCCAGCGCTCTCGGTTTCCTCGAGGAGGACTTCGATCTCCTTTCCGATCTCAATTTCATCGGAACTGTCGAATTCGCTGGCATCGACAACACCCTCGCTCTTGAGACCGATCTCGATTATCACATCGTTTCCGATCTGAGAAACGATCTTGCCTTTTAGAATCGTTCCGGGTAGGCGTGAATCAACTTTTTTCTGAAGTATCTCTTCGAGATACTGGCTTTCCTCCTGGCCAAACATTTCATTTACCTGCTGGTCTATCACATCCTTCGATAGTCCCAATTTGTTAATAATATTTCTATCAACCATAAAAAACCTAATTTTTGCGGAAAGTTCTATTTTTAGAGCTTCCAGACGCCCCGCGTTTTGCGTTAGAAAGCCCTTCGCGCACTGTGCGCAAATCGTTAAGCCGATTTATCGGCAGTTTTATCCACATTTGAGCCGGAATCGAACGATTGCAGATTTTTGATGAAATCCTCAATAATCCAATCAGGGGTCGAGGCACCTGCGGTTATGCCGACTATTTCTCTGCCAAAAATCATACTTTTAGCACATTCACTGAAGTTTTGCAAATGAAACGTTTGGTCATTGTATTTTTTACATAGCGTCGCAAGTGTTCTGGTATTTGCGCTCTGGAGACCGCCCAGAACGAACATAACATCGACTTTTTTGCAGATATCGATAGCGGACTGCTGTCTTTTAACGGTTTCGCGGCAGAGAGTGTTGACGACATGCAGCTCGGCGAAACCATGCCCAGCGATAGCGGCGACCATTCGATTGAAAAGCTCAGGGCCTTTTGTCGTTTGGCAAACTATTCCTAACTTGCTGTTTTCTGGTATCTTATGTAAATCTTTTTCATCGGCTACGACTATAGCTCCCTTTGCACAGCCGTAAACGGCCTGAACTTCGGGATGGTCGGCATCACCGATAATGACCACTTGATAGCCCTGGTGGGAAAATTCGGAGGCTATTTTTTGGACGCGTTTGACCAGAACGCAGGTGGCATCGACAATTTTGAGCCCTTTTTGCCGTAATTTTTTGATAATTTCAGGGCTGACACCGTGCGAGCGAATAAGCACAGTTCCTGATTCGATGTCTTCGATGCTGTCAACGGTTTTAAGGCCCATTTGAGCGAGATGGTCAACCACGTCCTTGTTGTGGATGATAGGGCCAAGACAATAGACATTTTTTTCATCGCCGAGAATTTTCTCGGCTACGCTGATGGCATTTTTTACGCCTGGACAAAAACCGCAGCTATCTGCAACTATTACTTTCATTTGTTATTCCATTTTTCCGAGTCGCACCGTGTAGGGGCGGGTTTCAAACCCGCCCTTGGGGCTACAGACGTTTTCACATTTTTGGGCGAATTTTAAAGTTTCTGTGGGATGAATTAATGATTTTATAAATTCAACCAAACTTTTCTGCTCTTTATCGGCAGTCCAATTACGTGGATTATTCATGATATAATTGCGGATTTTGTTCAATGATTCTTCATTGCGAATGATATGTTCAAAATAATTGCGCTGCCAAATCGGCTTGCCGGGCGTATTTTTAATTTTATTGATATGCCGAGCAGAAAATGTTTTGAACGCCCGCACAATTTCACCAAGGCTGTGCCGTGTAGGGGCGGGTTTAAAACCCGCCCTTTTTACATCCTCATCACCAACGGTGTTTGGGGCAGGTTTGAATCCTGCCCCTACGGTGTCCTGCAATACCACGATAGCGTGCAGATGGTTTGGCATTATGACAAATTCATCTAATTCGACATAATGATAATGGTTGGGAATATCCAGCCAAGACGATTGTACAGCCAAGCCTAAATCATTAAGTTTCATTTCGGTATCAACTATGTGTCCAAACAGACATTGATGTTCATGACTGCAAATCGTCAGAAAATATGCGCCTGGCTGTGAATAATCGTATTCGCGAAGCCGTATCGAACGGCGTTGATGTTTGTTTGGGTCATAAGTCATTTTTTTGCAGGGGGAACCCGTCCATTACTATTTCATTCTTCTATAAAATAATCCGAGTCAATTTTTTTTAATTCATAAGTTCCAATAATTGAAATACCAACATTGTGATCAATCATCAAGTCGGCAAGTGTTTCGCCGTCGATTAGTACGATTTTTGTATCAATACGTGATACATATTCCTTAGCGTCAGATGTAAAATCTGAAGTTGTAATAAAAAGTCCTTTTCTTGCTCTTTGTCCTGTTAATGCACCGACAAATTTTTGAATTTCAGGTCTGCCTATCGTATTTTCCCATCTTTTAGCTTGTATGTAAATTGCATCGAGACCAAGCTTATCTTCTTTGATTATTCCATCAATTCCGCCATCCCCACTCTTTCCTATTGCTTTGCCTGCATCTTGCCGTGTTCCCCCGTATCCCATTTTCACAATAACCTCCACCACAAGGCGCTCAAAAAATGAAGGAGAGCAACTTTTGAGTTGCTGTAGCAAATCTGTAGCCAAATCATTTCTGATTTTCTGGTAAGCGATTTCAAGTATTTCTTCTGGGGTTCTGCCATTGCTTTCGGTTTCTGATTCTTCTTCCGCCACCGTTCCTTTTGGATGGCGCAATGCCCTAAAAGCCTTAAACTCATCAAATTTAGTGAGATAGTTTGCGTCGAGGTTTTCCAGTTTTTGCCTTAGAACATCTATGCCTCGTTGGGTTATTTTGTTGTATCCTCTTCGAGTAGTTTCAATCAAATTCGCTTTCTTCAAATATGTCTTTGCCCATCCCACTCTATTATCAAAAATAGCCTGTTGTCCGCTGGGCAGCATTTCATTTTTTTCTTGGTCGGTAAGGCAAAATTGATTTGCTAACGCATCAGCCACTTCACGAAAAGAATGCTCTTGCCCGCTATTTCCATAGAATTTTAAAATAGGCAACATTAGGGTTTGATAATCAGGTATAGGCATTTAAGCTCCTTTCTATGGACAACGCACAAGCATTTTTAGCGTTTACAAAACAAATCAATTCTTCAGAAAAAAATTATATAGCGATAACCAAAAAGGTGCAATAAAAAGCGAAAATAAAGGGCGGGTTTGAAACCCGCCCCTACGCAAAATCGTACTCATAAGGTTCTTTGCCGGCACTTATCCGGCATTCATTTTGCATTTGTCTCAACCGATCGGTTACAAATTGGGCTAATTGTCTGTCGTCCATATGCTTTATCTGTTCGGTTGAGATAGGTTCACCGTATTTTATGAATATAGTTTTTCTGAATGATGGAAATTTTTTAGTTCGCGGCCAGGCCTCGAACGCTCCGTCTATGACCGCTGGAAGTATAGGGACATTGGCGCGTCTTGCCAGCAAGCTGAAGCCGGGCTTGAATTCGGCGATGCGGCCGTTTTCAGTACGAGTTCCTTCTGGAAAAAGACAAACGGATTGTCCTTTCTTCAGCTGGTCTATAATGGTTCTTATGGCGGAAAGATCAGCCTCTCCGCGGCGAACTGGAATGGCTTTGACAGAATGTATCAGCCAGCCGAAAAATTTCTTTTTAAAAAGTGTATCACGAGCCATGAAGACAAGCGTTCTGCGAGCTCTTGTTCCTACAAAAAGAGGGTCAAAAAAGCTTTGGTGATTACTGATAAGAAGAAAGGCTCCCTTACGGGGTATATTTGAAATACCGTAAAACCGCAATCTTAAAAACATCCAGATAAATATAAAACAAAGTGTCCGGCAGAATATGTACCAGCCCGTCTTTAGCATTGGTTTTTTTCTTCCACAATTTGTAAAATTGTTTCCACAACCTGCTCTATATTCATGTTTGTCGTGTCCAGTGTTATCGCGTCTTCGGCTGGGATAAGCGGGCCGGTTGAGCGGTTTTTGTCGCAGGCATCGCGATGGTTGATGGTCTCTTTTATCTGTTCTATCTGTCCTCCTCCCCCCTGATTTTGAGGCTGATTCTGACGTCTGCGGGAACGTTCCTCGAGACTGGCCGTGAGAAATATCTTTACATCCGCGTCAGGAAAAGCAACCGTTCCCTGGTCACGCCCTTCGGTAACTATACCATTGCGGGTGGAGGCGAAATCACGCTGCATTTTAACCAATTTTTCACGGATTTTTGGCGAAGCTGCGATGAATTTTGAATTAGCGGTGACGTCAGGAGTGCGTATAGAGTCAGTCACATCGACATCATTAAGATGCACTTGAATTGTATCTTTCTGGGGCACGAACTCGAAGGCGTTTTGGTTTAACACATTCGACAGTTGTTCTTCGTCAGCCAGATTGACATCCTGCTGCATGGCGGCAAGAGTGACAGCGCGGTACATTGCGCCAGTGTCGAGAAAAGTGACCCCGAGCCTTTGCGCAACCAGGCTTGCGATAGTGCTTTTTCCGCTTCCAGCGGGGCCGTCAATGGTTATTATAATTTTGGCCATTAGTATTTAACCTTCTTCAAAAAGTTTGGCTGTCCGCGTCGGTCTATCTTTGTGACAATAATGCTGGTATCGTCGAACTGATTGGCAAGTCCCACAAACCGCCTGCGATACGCGAGCATATTTTTTATCATATTTTCCGCTGAGCCGCATAAGAATTTCTGTGCGACCTGGGTCATTTTATCCCTGCCCCAGAGCTGGCCTTCAAAATTTGCCGCATCAATAAAACCATCGGTATAAAAAAGCAGACAATCTCCGTCTTTCAGTTCCAGCGTTTCCACCGTATATTCGGCATTGACATCGACGCCGAGTATTAGACCGCCCTGATCGAGGTCTTTGAAGCCGTCAGTGCGAAAAAGTATAGTTGGTTCGTGACCGCAATTGCAATAAGTAATTGTCATTTTTTCGGTATCGATAACGGCGTAAAAAAGGGTTATGAATTCTCCGTCGCCGCATTGTGTGCACGCGAGGTGATTAAGTCTTGGTATCAGTTCGTCCAAAGTGAACTGCGTATCGGCGTAAGCGTGTATCGCTCCCCTGAACATGCTCATCATGATGGCTGCTGGGATGCCTTTTCCGATAACGTCTGCAATGTCTACAGCGAAAGAGTGGTCGTTGATTTTCAGAAAATCATAATAATCACCGCCAACTTCAAAACAAGGTATATATATGGCATCTATATCGACACCATAAATAAGCGCGTCACGCTGGGGTATCATCCGCCTTTGGATTATTCCGCCCAGCCGCATCTGCTCGGTAAGACGTGTTGCTTTAATGGCTTGTGATACCAGTCTTGCGTTGGTAATGGCTGCGGCGCATTGAGAAGCGACGGCGCGGGCAAGGGTAATATCGTCTTGGTCAAATCGTTTTGGCTGTGGGCTGTAAAGCCGCAATACCCCTATCGCCTCGCCCTTGAACTTCATAGCGACGGTGAGTTGGCTGACCAGTTCTTCCTTCACAGCCGCTTCCCGGTATATGACCCGTTTATCGCTTCGCATATCGTCAAGTACTACTGCATCGCCGGCGAAGGCGGCTTTAATGACGGGGTCATCTTTGGAAACCACGCCTTTGTTTCTATATTCTTCGCTAAGCCCGAAAGTGCTTCTCATTTTCAAGTCGCCGGCTTTTTCATCGAGCAGACGTATGGAGCAGGCCTTAACGCCAATAATTCTAACGGCGGCTTCGGCAAGCCTGTCGAGTACTTTTTGCAGAGAAAGCTCACCCGTAGCAATGGTTGTAAGCTGATAAAGCTCTTCGCGATTAATCTGTCTTGTTGTCTTATTGTCCATATCAGTTTTATAACTTATGTAAATCAAGTATTATACGCTAAAGTTGGCTCAATGTACATTAGGGGAAACCAATTTTTTCATTTCTGATTGAATTATAGGAGTTTTTGGATAACACAGTTTGGTAAAATGGTTAAAATTCGATGAGAAATAAAATTTGAACATGGCTCAGCAGGCAAAATATATTGTACTTTAAAGGATTCATCGTTACGAATATTGCCGCTGATGTGACCTGGCTGGCTATGTCAGGATGGACTGTTTTGGCGGGATGGATTGAGTATAAGCCGAATCGTATGGAGGGTTAATAGAATGTATTCGTTTCTATTGTATCCATATTGACGCAGACTGTCAAGGCATCTGGCCAATACTATTTGGGTGGGATTGTCCCGGTTGTCTTCGGTCAGCAACTTTTCACACAGACTGCACAATTCGAGCGTGCCTTTGTTCCAGTCGCCGGCTGACAGCAAATCTATGCAGGTCTGCATGTGTTTCTTGACAATATGAATCTGAGGATGCGGAAAGTTCAAGTGGCGATTGAGGGTAACAAGAAGCTGCACGGCTGCGGTTTCGCGATTTTTTCCGAAACTTCTGACAAATCGCACATACTGATTTTCAGTGCCAATTATCCGGACTACTGCGAGAGCAAGCTCGTTTCGGCTGCTTTGTTCGTCAATATGGTTGAGCAGATCGAGTATAAGATTAAGCGTCTGGGTTGCATGTAATATGCCGAGTGCCGAAGCGTAGGCAACTTTTAGGCCTTCATCGGGTTCATGGATGAGTTTTTGCGTCATAAAATCGGCGCTCTGTTCATCGCCGAGCATTGCCAAAGCCCTGGCGCTGCGTGCCTGTAAAAGCGGGTGCTTGCTAAGCAGAGTTTCTCTCAAGGCGATAATCGCGCTTTTGTTGCCAAGTTTGCCCAATACCCATGCGGCGGTAAGCGCAAGGTCTGGCTGATTTCCACCGAGAATCAGTATCAGATGGTCTATCAGCTTGGGGTGGGCAGGCAGTTTTCCGATGGCAGTTATGGCTTCGTGGCGGACATTGAAGCTTGGGTCATGCAAGGCTTCGATAAGTTCTTCGGAGCTAAGCAGTGTTTTGGCTGTGCCCATGCGTTCGGTGAGCCGGACACGGCTGGGTTCGTCGCCGGACCAGCGATAGCGGACATTATTGCTTATTGCCAGCATGGGATTGCCCTGGAACATCATGCCGACAAATTCCTGCGTGGTTATGGCCCCGTCAGGACGAAGTTGAGCGATAGTATAGATAGCGAGAATTAACAACAGAAGACCTATGCCAAACAGAAATGTATACGGGTCAAAATTAAATATAAGGAAGTGGAAGTTGACCGATTTGCAAAGATCGAGAAGTTGCCCTGCAAATAGCGGGGCAAGTCCGCCAAGCAGACCCGCTACCGCATAGAACACCGGCATGTATGATGCTCTTTTTTCTGTTGGGACGGCAGTTACATAAAAATATTGTGAAAACCCAATCGCCCAGCCGATGCTGGACACTCCAAGGATGAAAGCTGCTGTCGATGCGGCATAGACGCTGTATATGCTGTTTCTTGGCATTAAGAACCAGAATATGGGCAAAATAGCCGCTACGGATAATGATATTATCATGACGGGCTTGCTGCCAAACCTATCACAGGCCCATCCCCACAGATAGCAGGCTGTTGCCGACCCTACCAGTGTGCCAAGGTCAATCCACACGACGCGGCCCGATTCTATGCCGATGTATTGTTTAAGATAGAGGGGAATGAATGTTACCAGTGAGCCAAGCGCTAATGTTGCCAGTCCGAGTCCAAGAAGAAAGTTACGGTAATTGCGGTCGGCAAGGCTCATGAACATAGGCTTTAGGCCTATGTGTTTTTTGTCCTGATAGTCTGATCTGCCTCCGGGCAAGTGAGAAAAAAGAAAGAGAGATATGATGCCGGCGATGATACCGCCTGCGATCAGGTAGATGAATTTGCCTATACCGGCAAAACGACCGATAACGTAACCAGCGACAGCGATGGTGATCATCATCGCAAAGGTTGAGGCTATGTTGTTTGCGGCGCTAACCTTGCCGCGGATTTGATTAGGTATTATTTCCTGAGCCCAGGGCAGAAGTGACGTTTCTGCGATCGAGCGGGATATTGAGAAGATAAAGATCACGCCGACCACCCACATATAAACGCCGCCGATACTGGAATTTTTTATAATCAATGGCGTAAGCAGGATAAAGAGCATTACGAATTTGCGTATACCGTAAAAGATCAGAAAGATTCTCTTAAAGCCAAAGCGTGTACCCCATGATGCGGTTATGATACCTACTATCTGGCAGAATGGAACCAGCGACATAATGATGCCGATACGGCTTTTGTCGAGACCTAACTCATTAAGGAACAGGACAAAGACCGAACCGGTGAATGTGAGCACCACGAAAATGCTGTTGAAGGCGTTGCCCGATATGAACCATGGAAGCCTGCGAATTTTTTCGATATCCGTGAGTTGATGATCAGATGCCATATTGAGACAGTAATGTCCTTTATTTGTGAATATTATTTTTAATGAATCAGCTAAAATAACGAGTTTATAGTTATTTTCAAGTAAAGATTGTTTGCCGTTAGAAAAAATACATCTCAATAGGTTAAATAATCTGGAAATATTGTGGTTTGTGGTGTAATTTATCAAGCGTTTTGGTGATATTGTCAGTTTTTACCGCCAAGAAACGGGATTATGGCTCAGCAGGCAAAATATATTGTGTTTTACGGAAGGGTTCAGGGGGTGGGGTTCCGGTTTACGGCTATGAGTATTGCCAACCGGTGCGAACTGACCGGCTATGTCAGGAACCGTGCCGATGGGGCGGTGGAGATGTTCGCTCAGGGGAGTGATGAGGATATATCTGATTGCATCAGGGATATAAAGGAGTCTTTTGCGGGATACGTTCGGGATGTGGAAATAAACAATGTACCATACGAGTCAAGCTATGAGGATTTCAAAATAACTTTCTGATATTTTTTAGAAACTATAACGCATCGCCGCATAGACGTTCGAATCGTTCATATAATAATTAAGTGAAAAATTCGTAATTCCCTGTTTGATGGTCATGGGTCAGCCCCTTTATGTCCCCTTTTTTTCGCAATTATCGTGTATGCAGTGCAAAAGCCGTATCGCGTTGGGGTTTTCGATACGATAATAAACATTTGCCCCTTCCTTTCGGCAGGCCAATATACCCTTGTCCTTCATCATGTTCAACTGCTGACTTGTAATTGATTGTTTTCCGCCCACAGCCGCCATTATCTCCGATACCGTTTTTTCGCCTTTTTCAAGCGTTTCGACTATCTTGAGCCTGACCGGATGAGCCATGGCTTTCAGTACGTTCGCAACATGTTCTGCTGTTTCATTATTCATTACGATATTGCAATATAGTAATTTTTTAATTTTATTCAAGCGAAAAGTTTTTATTTTTGACTTTTTTTGTCTCATAGTGGGCTAAGGAGAAAGCCTTATACCAAAAACAGGCAAAAACCTGATTTATCTTATTTTCAATTAAGTTATTATCTGGCTTGGCAATTGAGAAATGGATGCCTGTCCCAGAGGGGCACACAGCGATGAAGTATTCGAATCTTATGTTTTACGGTACCTTTAACACCCTTTCTCTGGACAAAAACTATTTTAATTTTGAAATTAATGGAGAATTATATGCAGTCGGCAAGGATGTTCTGTGGAATTGCCATATCCTTTATTTTGTTTGGGATGGTAAGCGGAGCGGTTGTTTCAGACGATTTTAGTTCGACGAGCCTTAATACATCGCTATGGACTTTTGTCGATCCGCGGGGAGACGACAGCTACTCGCTAAATGGTGCACAGCTAAAAATTTCTGTTTCACCGACAAGCAATCATGATGCTTATAACGCAGGAAATTACTCGGCGAGGATGATGCAAACAATAGCAAATGACCCCAATTTTGAAATAGAGGTTAAGTTTGATTCAGAAGTCAGCAAATTGAATCAGATGCAGGGCATTATGATAGAAGAGGAAGATGGTACATTTTTAAGATATGATGTTTTCTATAACGGTTCCAAAGTTATGCGTTATGCGGCAGTAATTGATGGAAACAATGTTTCATTCATAATTTCACCAACAGAGATATCTTCAGGGCCTCCCTATTATTTAAAACTGAAGCGGAGCGGAAATATCTGGACTTTTTCTTACGCTAAAAATGATCCAAGTGACCCAAATTTCTGGTTTCCGAAACCGCCAACAACTTATCAAAAGTTGTTGAATGTTGCAAAAATCGGAGTTTTTGCCGGTAATACAGGTGGAAATCAATTTGATTGCAAAGTTGACTATTTTTTCGATACCAATTCACCCATAGTCCCGGAAGACGGCGGCAAACATGTGCTCGACCTTAGCCAGATCGGCCAGGGGACATTTAATATCATCCCTGATAAAGAGGTTTTTGACCCTTGTGAACCAGTCGAAGTTAATGCCGTACCGGCGCCGACATGGGAATTTGTGAAATGGAGCGGAGATGTCAATGATGCCAACAACACCAACAATCCTTTGATTTTTACTATGGACAAGGATTATTTTATAACCGGTGAATTTATCAAAACCAGCAGCAGCGTTGTAATCGACGTCTGGGACGGTAATGATCAGTGGTTCGGGCAGTTGGGCAATCCGCAGAAATGGGTCAATATCCTTGGTAATGTATCAAATCCGCTTGGGGATGTAAGCTCACTTGCCTATTCTTTGAACGGTTCGGCTTTTATTCCCTTGAGCATGGGGCCGGATGGCAGGCGGCTTGCCGAAGAAGGCGATTTTAATATAGATATAGATATAGATGATTTAATAGATGGAAATAATATTATTGTAATCAGGGCTGCGGATGAAATCGGCTACAATGCCGAAGAAACCGTTAATGTGCACTACGCGGCGGGCAATGTCTGGCCGGTAAATTACGCCATTGATTGGGCGCAGACTGGTGAGGTGGCAGATGTGGTTCAGATAACTGACGGCATCTGGGCGATAGACGAAAACAATGGGCTTTTTCCTGTACAGATCGGCTACGACAGATGCTTTGCGGTTGGCGATATAAACTGGACGGATTATGAGGTCGCTTTTTCGTTTACGGTGCACGCTATCGACCCCAACGGGTTTTCACCCATTAGCTACAGTCCTGCCTTTGGTATTTTGTTACGATGGACTGGCCATACGGATAACCCAGCGGTATGTCCGCAGCCACATTGCGGATGGATTCCTCACGGTTCGAGTGTTTGGTATAACTGGGACGCTAATGAGGGCAGACCAACGGATATTGGAAACAGCGTAAGGTATGGCGGGCTTTATCCGCAATTTAACGAAACATATATGCTGAAAGTAAAAGTCGAGACTCTTGAGCAGGGTAACTTTTATAGTATGAAGATATGGCCTGCGGATGGCAATGAGCCGGATAACTGGCTTGCAAGCGGCTATAAAACACCGGATGTTAATAAAGGTTCGATTCTATTTATAGCCCATCATATAGACGTTACTTATGGGAACATAACCATCATCCCTAAACCGGCTATAAGTAATATACAGGTTATGCTGGGCCAGACAAGTGCGACAATAAGCTGGAAAACCAATAGTTCGGTGAATAGCTCTGTTTCATACGGACTGACCAGCAATTATGAATTAGGAACTATAACTGATGAAGCTCTCCTGACGCAGCACAGCATTACACTTAATGGTCTTGTAGATGGTAACACATATCATTTTAAAGTAACAAGCTGCGATAGTGATTTTGGCTGTGTAAGTTCACTTGACTCGACATTTACGTTTATTGCCGATGCCCCGGCTTATTCTGATGATTTTGAATCATACGATGTGAACAGCAATCCGACGAATTGGTTTGACACTGATATTGGTGATAGCCTGTCGCAAAATGATAATTTGTTCAAGGTGCATGATGTCAATATTGAAAAGGCATTTGGTACGGAATTGCAGAATTTTGATAACATACATTCGCATTATATCGGCACTGGCAGCAATACATGGAGCAACTACGAATTTACCGGAAGAATGTTGATAACCAGTGCCGATGCTGGTATTGGTGTAACATTCTTGAGTGACTATCCTAACAGTGATAAATACTACCGCCTGCGACGATATAGTGAAAGTGCCAATTTTCATATATACCCGCATGGCACGACAATAACCGGCGGTGATACCACAACTTCTGTGAATCCTGCTGTCAATATGTGGTATTGCTTTAGAATACTTACAACAGGTACCGGAACACAGACAAATATAAAGGCTAAAATCTGGCTCGATGGTTCAAATGAGCCAGCCGAATGGGACATCGATTGTTATGATAACAGTCCGAGCAGACTCACTGAAGGTACTATCGGTATGTGGGCCATGTCATGGGGTTATAAATACATTGATGACTTACAGGTAGAACTTGGTTTCGGCGGCGGTATTACACCTGTTGCGCCAGTGATAACATCGGAGCCAGTTACTGTAACATTAGTAAATCAAACATATATCTATGCGGTCGAAGCCAATGGCATACCTGAACCAACATATTCACTGCTTGCCGGACCTTTGGGAATGACCATTGGAGCTGACACAGGCTTGATACAGTGGCCTGTCGATATTAACGATGCCGGCGACCATTCGGTAACGGTGCAGGCCTCAAATTCCAGCGGGTCGGATACGCAGAGCTTTACGCTTACTGTAACCGGAACTCCGCCGCAGATAATCTCTGCGTCAGTAACACAAATTGCAGCAGGAAACGCTTATGTCTATGATGTAAACGCAACCGGTTTGCCGTCGCCGGTTTATAGTCTTATAGAATCTCCTGTGGAAATGACCATTAACGCGAGCAGCGGGCTTATTCAGTGGAATCCGGGGCCAGCGGATATCAATGAATACAATATTATTGTCCGAGCCGAAAATTTCGCCGGCTTGGATGAACAAAGTTTCATTCTTGAAGTTTTGCCAGCGGTTCCTGTTATTACATCCAGCCCTGTGACAGAGATTTTTGTCGGCACTATTTATACTTATGACGTCAACGCCGCAGGATTGCCGTTACCGACTTATGCCTTAACAGAATCTCCGGCTGATATGACCATAGATTCAAATACCGGTGTTATCGAATGGGCGACAGATTTGGCTGATATTGGCGCTCACGACGTTAATGTTGTCGCACAAAATTCTGGTGGTGTTGACGTCCAGTCGTTTGTTGTCAACGTCCTGCCTGTCCCGCCGGTTATTATAAGTGCAGCGGTTACGGACGCCAACGTGGGGCAGTGGTACTATTATGACGTCAATGCAACAGGATTACCTGCGCCTGCCTATTCGTTAATTTCTGTTCCCAATGACGTGAATCTGAATATTGATCCCGCGACAGGGTTAATAGAGTGGATGCCAACCCAGGCCGGAGACGTTAATGTCACGATTTACGCCAATAACGGCTCAGCGTCTGTGGCAAGCCAGAATTTTACTATCCATGTAATACTTGTTCCTGCGATAGACTGGCTCGACCTTTATTCTCTTCCGTATGGTTTATATATGACCAACGAAGCTTTGGTGTGCGATTATAACCTTGCTGGTAACGCGATTTGTGCCTCCGTAAGCTGGTTTAAGAACGGTGTACCGTGGATGAATTTATATATGCCGATGGAAGGCGGCCCAGTAAATTCTTTAAATGATTTCAGCGACCCAAATAATAGAATTGCTATGCAAATGATTGGTGATACTAATTGGGTTCCTATGGTGATGGGGCAGCGGGGTGCGTTTAAGTTCAGTTTTGACAAGCAAAATTATCTTGATGTCAGCGTCTCTATACCTGCCGATTTCAATTCCTACACCAAAGCGGCTTGGATAAAACTAACCAGCGATGCAAACAGCGGCGCGTTCAACGATATTATGAGCGCAGACACCCACGCCTTCTGGGTGCCGGTTGGAAAAGGCGGTTCGGACAGGAAACTAAAGGCCGGACACTGGGACGAAAGCGACCCGTGTGACCCCGGCTGGTGGATAGTTGAAGATACCAATAAACTAAATATCGGCCAGTGGTATTTTGTTGCTGTAACTTACGACGCTAACAGTGGAGTTCTGAATTTGTACAAGAACGGCCAGCTTGTATCGAGTGCTGATTCCATTCCTCCGGTTTACGGAGATAACGAGGTTTATATAGGCAGTTGGCCGTGGGAAAATTTGTTCTCAGATATTATGGTAGCTGAGGCGAGGTTCTTTTCTGCGGCATTGTCGGCTGAGCAGATAGCGGCGTTGTACGATAATGGCGGCAAAAAAATCGTTTCCGATCAAACCGAAGTTGGTGATCACTGGAAATTTAGTATAGTGCCGTTCTCTGCGGATATGGCCGGGCTTATATATGACAGTAATGTTGTCGTCATAACCGAAGGTCTTGCTGATACCGATCTTGACGGCATTCTCGATATTAACGATAACTGTCCCGATAATTATAATCCTGACCAAACCGATGCCGATGGCGACGGAGTCGGTGATATATGCGATAACTGTTCAGGTACTTATAACCCTGATCAGATCGACAGGGATGGCGACGGGCTTGGCGATGATTGCGACAACTGTCCCAATTACGGCAGTACCGACCCTAATCAAACCGACAGCGACAATGACAATATCGGTGATATCTGCGAACTTGCCGCTGCGAATGTGGACGGCGTTTACCCCGTCAATGTTAAGGATTTTTCAGTTGTTGCGGCATCATGGCTGATGGAAGGACCGGGTCTTGCCGCGGATACTAATCGAGACAATAAGATTGATTTACTGGATATTATGCAAATAGCACAACACTGGTTGGAAGACATAACACCATAACGCAATGCGAAATCCTCCGCTTTATGGGCTGGTCTTAAAAAATAAGACCGACCCCATTCCCTTTTGGTCAATCGAATTTTAAGAAGTCGAATACCTTGTCTGAAAGCAGCGGCAATCCTTCATGGCCAAAATCATGATAGATCAACATCTGCTTGGAAGAGTCAATATTATTGTAAACGGCGAACTGTGTTGATGGCGGACAGATATTGTCGCGCAGACTTGCCGTGAAAAGTACCTCGCTTTTAATTTTTTTTGCCAGATTATGCACATCAATATAGCCAAGCCGCGAAAAAATTTCATTTTCCTGTTCATGCAGCGGGTCATAGCGGCGGAAATAATCCCGTAATTCAATATAGGCTTCGGTTTCAAAATCGAGTTCAAGAACCCGCTTATAATCGGAAAGAAAAGGAAATGTTATGGCAAGTTTTTTTATTCTTGGTTCCAGCGCACCGCATGCCGTAGTTAATGCACCGCCTTGTGAACCGCCGGTTGCTGCTACTTTAGTTTCATCGACTTCGTCCATACCCATTACGATAGAGGCTAATTGTGCAGTATCGAGAAATATCTGACGAAACAGAAGATTCTCAGGTTTGTCATTAAGTCCGCGAATAATATGGCCGTGCAGAGTGTTGCCTTTTACCCCGCCGCTATCTTCGGAACTGCCGCCCTGACCGCGACAATCCAATGACGCCACAATGAAACCTTCCGCTACGTATGGCAGTTTGCTGAACCAATCGCCGCTGCTGCCGGAATAGCCATGAAATTCGAGCAGGGCGGGACATTTGCGTTTTATATCTTTAGGCTTGAGCAGTTTGGCGTAAATACGAGCGCCGCGGACGCCTGTGAAATACATATCGAAACAATCCGCGAACGATACCTGGAATTCACTGCGGGTAATTTCCACATTTGGTTCGACGGCTTTCATTTCACAGATTGCCTTGTCCCAGTATTGATCGAAATCATCGGGGCGGGGATTGATGCCTTTATATTGCTGTAGTTCTGCAAGGGGCATATCAACAACAGCCATTTATTTTTCTCCTTGAATTGCGGGTATTGAGTAATCATTTTTTTCGAGCAATTTAATAATGTTCCTTGCGGTTAGTTCGCCGAGGCTGTCCACTATAAGGTCGGCCTGAGAAAGTTTATATCTGTCAGCGGTAGTAGTAACGGCGATCGCCTTCATTCCGGCGTTTTTAGCGGCCTCAACGCCGGCTGGCGCATCTTCTATTACGACACAATCTTTGGCTTCGATTTTGAGTTTTTTTGCAGCCAGGCTGAAAGTATCCGGTGCGGGCTTTCCGTTTTTGACGTCTTCACCTGTTACTAAACAATCGAAATAATCGCCTATAGGCAGTTCCTGGAGTATAAACAGAAGATTAATTCTTGGTGTCGATGTTCCGATAGCCAGCAAAAAATCATTTTTTTTCAGTTCTGCGATAAGCGATTCCGCGCCGTTGAGCAGCCGTAATTTTCCGGCAATTAATTCTCGAAACCGGTTTTCCTTCCATTCAGAAAGTTCATCGATCTGCTCTCTGGATAAATCCTTGCTCGTCATTTTTGGGATAATCTGGTAATTCTGCATTCCGAATGTTTCGCGAAAGAATTCATCGCTCATCTGAAGGTTTTCACATTTGGCCAGGTCGTACCAGCTTTGCCTGTGGAATTGGCCGGTGTCTATCAGGACTCCGTCGAGGTCGAAGATAACAGCTTTTTGATTCATATTTTAATTATCCGGCAGCAATAACTTTTGCGCAGCGTTCACACAGGTCTGGCTGTTCACCTTTGCCTACGCTTGGCCAATAATTCCAGCATCTTTGACATTTCGCGTGACTGCTTTTATCCGCTTCTATCTTTATGGAATCGCAGCCGCCTTGCAGTTTCACTTCGCTGACGATGCAAAGAGCCGCGAATTGTGCGACGCCGAAATCTTTTATAATTTTGGCGGTATCGTCAGGGCAATTTACGGTAACGGCTGCCTCCTGATTGCTGTTGATGATTTGCTTTTTACGCAGCTCTTCAAGAGCTTTCAATACCTCATCGCGAACGTTCATTATCGTGTCCCATTTGGACTCTTCGGCCTTGTAATCGATAGAAGCATCGACCGCAGGCATCTGCGCCAGATGGACGCTGGCGACATCTTCTGATTTATGTTCTATCGCCTCCCATGCTTCTTCAGCGGTATGGGCAAGTATCGGAGCAAGCAGCCGTATAAGCGAATCGAGAATACGGTACATAGCCGTCTGGCCGCTGCGACGCGAAACGCTGTTCTTTCCTTCGCAGTACATCCTGTCCTTGAGCACGTCCATATAGATACTGCTCATCTCAACAGTGCAGAAATTATAAATGAGCGAAAAGATACGGTGAAAAACGAATTTTTCGTAACTTTCCAGCACCTGTTCGATAAGCTTTTGAAGCTTTTGCATTGCCCAACGGTCTATTTCGAGCATCTTTTCATAAGGAATGCTGTCGTCAGCCGGATTGAAATCGCCGATATTGCCGAACAGATACCGCAGCGTGTTCCTTATCTTGCGATACGCGTCCTGTGTCCTGCCGATAAGTTCGTCATTGCAGCGGATATCCTCCTGATAATTGACGCTCGACACCCAAAGCCGCAGAATATCCGCGCCGTACTTTTCAATTTCATCCATAGCGTTGACATAGTTGCCAAGCGACTTGGATTGCTTCATTCCCTTCTCATCGACGGTAAATCCATGCGTCAGAACATTCTTAAAAGGCACGCGCATTATTGCTCCCAGAGCCGGTAAAAGCGAAAGCTGGAACCAGCCGCGATGCTGGTCGGAGCCTTCCAGATACAGATCGACAGGCACATCCCATCCCGCGTTAGCCGCCACACTGTGCCAGCTGCAGCCAGACTCGAACCACACGTCGAAAATATTTTCTTCCTTTTGCAGGTCATCCCACTCGAAACCATCCGGCAGCCTGAAATTGTCACCGAGTATCTCTTTGGGCGAATCGACAAACCAGCTATCCGAGCCTTTTTTGCCGATATGCTCGGCGACGGCAAGAACGGATTCCTTCGTCAATAAGGCATCGCCGTTTGAATTTACAAATGCCGGTATCGGAAGCCCCCACGTCCGCTGACGGCTGATGCACCAGTCTGGCCGCGATTCGAGCATCCCGCGAATTCTTTTCTCGCCCCAAGACGGTATCCAGTTTACCTTGCCGATTTGTTCCAGTGCCATATTGCGAAGGCTTTTATTCGTTTGCGTCATGTCCTTGTCCACGCCGATGAACCACTGCTCGGTCGCGCGGAAGATAACCGGCGTCTGACTCCGCCAGCAGTGCGGATAACTGTGTGAAATTTTCTTCTCTGCAACCAGCAAGCCGCCTTTTTTCAAAGTTTCAATAATTTCGCCATCGACTTTCAGCACGTTCTTACCGACCAACTCCGCCGGTACGGTATCATCATAGCACCCGTCGCTTTCCACCGGCGAATAGATAGCCAGGTCATACTGCTGACCAGCCATATAGTCTTCGACACCATGTCCCGGCGCGATATGTACCAGCCCCGTCCCATCCTCGGTGCTGACATATTCGGCGAGAATGACAAAATGTGCGTCCTTGTCCGTCGGATTTTTCTTTACGAATGGATGCTCGTATCGCAGCTTTTCAAGTTCTGCGCCTTTAACAGTCTTTGAAACGGTATATTGCCCTTCCTCCAGTCCTGCTGCTTTGGCGACTGCCTCGATGCGATTCGCTGCGACAATGGATGTAAACTTTTTCCCGCCTTTTTCATAACTTACGGCTGTATAATCAATTCTCGGATGCACCGCCACAGCAAGATTCGCCGCAAGGGTCCACGGTGTTGTCGTCCATATCATAAAACAGACCGTCCCCGCGTCATCGCTGAGAAGGCCGAGTTTTTTTAGTTTTTGCTTCGAATCATCCTTGACCGGAAAATTCACATAGATGCTCGGAGAGTCTATATCGTCATATTCCAGTTCCGCGTCAGCCAGTGCCGTAACGCAATCTGGGCACCAATGAATCGGCTTTAACTGCTTATAGACTAAGCCGTTACCAACCAGCTCGGCAAAGATCTCGAGGATGCCTTTTTCGTACTGCGGCTTAAGGGTTAGGTATGGATTAGCGAAATCGCCGAATATGCCCAGCGACTGGAACTGTTTCGACTGGATTTTTACGTATTTGCTTGCGTAAGTCTTGCATAGGCCACGAATTACGGGTTTGGTCATGGTTTTGGCCTTCTCGCCAAGCTCGGCCATGACCTTTACCTCGATTGGCAGGCCGTGGCAATCCCAGCCGGGAATGTACGGAGCGTTAAACCCTTGCATAGTCTTATACTTAACGACAAAATCCTTGAGAACCTTATTGATGACGTGGCCCATGTGAATATCGCCATTGGCGTAGGGCGGCCCGTCATGGAGCGTGTACAGCCGTTTTTTTTCGTTTTTTTTCGTTTTTTCCCGTATCTGGCCGTAAATATTCGCCTTTTCCCATTTCTTCCTCGTCTGCGGCTCGCGCTGCACGAGGTTGGCCTTCATGGCGAACCCCGTCGTCGGCAGGTTCAGCGTATCGCGGTAGTTTTTCTTGCCTTCTGTCTGTTCAGTCATCTTGCTGGTCCTTGTGAAAGTAGCACAAGCGTCCTCGCTTGTAGGCTAAAGTCTCAACCGAGACGGTTGAGCTACGTTTACAATTTACTGGTTCCCCGTATAAATAGGAAACGGCTAATCTTACGTATTTTAGCCGCCAATGTCAACAAACAGAAAACAGCCGTTTAATCACTGATTACGCCAATTTCACGGATTTTTATCTGTCATTCCCTCGCAGGCGCAGAATCCAGTTTTTTAATCGGTTAATCGGTGCGATCAGTGCAATCCGTGATTAAATAATTTTTTTAGTTTATCCAAAATTCTCTTGACTTTCCTTCTCTATTATGGTCTAATGCCCTAATCAGCTTGGGGGCTGAAGAGAAAACTCACAAAAGTTCGTAGTTCGACGTTTTTGTTTTGCTGTTTTAATTTTTGCGTTAATTCATGTTTATTCGCGGTTAAACAGCTGTTTGGTTGAAGCGATTTGAGGGGAAAGAAAACTCGTAAAATGTTTGTACGGATGCTCTGCGCGCCAATGGAAGCGAAGGGCTTAAAACAAAAAACGAGTTTTTGGGCAAAACGTGAGGTAACAAATGGTGATGAAGAACAAAATTACAAAATGGACTCTGGCAGCGTTTCTTATCGCGGCCTCAGTCATTCCGGTTGCGGCTATGCCGGTAGGGGGTTCGCTTATAGCGTCGAACAGCGATACTATAAGCCTCGGCGGTTCGACAGCGACGGTCGACAGCTACGTCTATCAGTACTCGGCGAACCAATATATATATAGTTACCAGATAGTCAGCGCCAGCCCCGCACCGATCAGCTTTTTCTCGGTGGCTCTCGACAGCGGAATGACGGCGACATCGGCATCTATAGACAGCAATCCTTTTGCCGGCTGGGTCGACCCGGTCTTCTGGCAGATTATAAACAGCGGCGGCACTCAGAGCGTTAATTATATGTATAACGCCCTCGCTAACAGCCAGACGTCTTCGCTGATGTGGTTTAGTTCGCCCGATGCCCCCGGTATGGGAACAGCATCGGTTTTTGGCTCATTATCGGGCGTGCCCCATTATTCCGAGGGCGATGTTTACGCACCGGCTCCGGAGCCAGCAACTTTAGCCCTTTTAGGGATAGGAATAGGGATAGCATATAAAAGAAATAGGAATAGGGTATAGTAAAAGGCAGCCGCGGTATCCGGTACGCAGTACGACATAAGTTGTTATTTAACAAGTAAATAGGGAAATTAGGGATAGAAATAGGTATAGGGTATAGCAAAAGGCAAAGGCCGTATGCCACACAAACTGTTTGTCAACGAACCGCGAACTATGAACTTTCCAGTACTGTTAACGAAATATTTTTCAGACTTTAACGAAAATTTAAGGATTTTTTCCTTGCTTTTATTTAGGGCTTTTGCTACATTACGGGTGGCTTAAACTATTGAAGAGTCAGTCCCGGTATAGCCGAGGCGTATTTTCGCGTAAGCGAGAAAGGAGGCTAAAGGGCGATTAAAGTGATGAAAAGCCGCGTTTGTCCGGCTATTATAGATTTGAGACAAACCAAGGTGTTTCGCGGAATGCGGTTTTCCGCGGATGAAGAAGAAAAGAAGATTTGAAGAAAGGAAGGTTGTTTGATGATGAAGAAGTTAAGTTTAATTTTGGCGGTTCTGCTGCTCGTACCTGCGATGGCAACCGTCACACTCACCATTGTCGATGAAGGCAGCGGTGTGGCAAGGATCGATTACACGGCTGACGCCAATGTCAGTGCGTTCGCGCTGGACGTTTCCGTCAGTGCCGGTACGATCACTGCCGTTTCCGATTACAAGACTGACGGTGAATCAGTTACCGGTAGCAAAGGCTACGGTATTTACCCCGGCTCCATCACTATTGTTGGAGACGCTATGACCGATTCCGGTACTCCGCATGTTGGCGGCGACCCCTGTTTGCCCGCAAGCAGCGTCATCCTTGAAATGGGTGCTCTGTATGGCCCCGGTGATGCCAACAGGCCTGATCTCAGCGGAACGCTTTGCAAGCTGACAGTCAGCGCAAATTGCACAATGAGCATTACTGAAAACGCTCTCCGCGGCGGTATCGTTTATGCCGATGCGACTGGTGCGGACCTGACAACGGACCCAACCACAGGAGTGATTACTCTCGCGACGCCTCCGGCTGCTCCGACAAATGTTGCCGCAACAGACGGTACTGGAACTACAACTATAACGGTTAGCTGGACTGCTTCTGTCGATGCGACTTCGTATGATGTTTATAAGAGCTTTACAAACGATAGCGGGACAGCGACACTGGCTGGCAATATTGCAGCCTCGCCGTATGTGTACTCCGCAGGTACCACACAGACCAATGCTGATAGCAGAACGACCTATTTCTGGGTTAAGGCGAAAAATATAGTCGGTGATAGTGGTTTCAGTGCAGGTGACGCTGGATATGTTACTGAGTTTATGCAGAATCCATCAACTCCTGCTGCCGAATATACAGCATGGGTTACATGGGGCAGGCCAAAGTGCTGGGGATATAGGAAACAATGCAATGGCGATACAAACGGTACTTCATTAGGTGGCAAACCCGTCACCAATTCTGATGTGACACTTATCGCAACCGCTTTCAATAAGGATGATGCGGCGCTTGCATTGGTTGTTAATGGCATTTGTGCGGACCTTAACCATGCGACACTGGGCGGAAAGAGAGTCACCAACATCGACGTGACAACCTTGGCAACGAATTTCAACAAAGATGCCGGTCTTGTGGCAGAATGTGTAAATTCGGACATTCTTTTCTGGAAGAATTAAAAAGTGAATTTAGGTTGCCGGCCTGCGGCGTACGCGGGCCGGCATAAAATGAAAAAAAGTTAAATTGCGTTCGAACGTATTGTTTTTTTATGAAAGGAGTATTGTGATGAAGAAGTTGTTAGTTTTAGCTTTAGTTTTGGTTTTGGCGAGCTTGTCCAGTGCCAGTATAGTAGGCAGTGTTGCTTTGGTTGGCAATACGGTAACTGTTACTGGGACTGTTGATGCCGGTACTTATCTCGCGATTGTCTGCACTCCGGGTGGAACTTTGAGTAGTTTTGCGTTAGGTGGCACTGTTCTTGCTACGCTGGAAAGCTCTGGTTTTGCTTATGATGCACAGGTACTGAATGTGGATATTAGCGCGTTTCCAGAGGATATGACAGGTCAATGGTGGACATTAACTTCCACTAGCATTGTTAATTATCCATTTACTGCTCCTCTGTTGAGTGCCAATATTGCACTTACTGGTGCTTCCAGTACAATTCAGGTGTGGCAATTTGATGAAATGGTTGGTGAAGGCGTTCAGATTGGCGAGGATATATCTGTTGTCGTTCCCGAGCCGATGACCATGGGTCTTCTGGCTTTGGGCGGTCTGTTCATTCGCCGTAAGAAATAAGCCATAGGCTTAGAACTAAAGCGTAAAGTAAATAAAGAGGCAAGCTTTGGCTTGCCTCTTTTATTGTTTTAAAAGGTTTAACAACGAAAAGGGGAATCAGAAAACCAGAAGATCGGAATGTGGGAATTAGGGAAGCAGGAGACCAGATAAACAGCCTGTCCTTTTTCTAATTTCTGACATCTGACCACTGAAAGCTAAATACTATCTTGCATTTTTAATAGAAAATGGTTAATCTTGGAGTTGGTAAGTTACTTATGGAGCAGCCAGCCAATGAGTAAATATAAAAAGATACTGCAAAAAATACTAAACCCAATGATCGACAAGAATATTTCGTTTGCCGATTTACGTCAATTGTTGCTTCATTTGGGCTTTGAGGAACGTACCAGCGGCAGCCATCACATATTTCGCAAAGTGGGTATCGAGGAAAAAATAAATATTCAAAAAGACGGCGGTAAGGCAAAGCCGTATCAAGTACGTCAAGTACGAACTGTAATCTTAAAATATATGCTTGGAGATGAATAATGGACAAATACTACGAGATAATCATATATTGGAGTAACGAAGATAATGCTTTTGTGGCAGAAGTGCCCGAACTTCCCGGCTGTATGGCGCACGGCAAAAGCTATGAAAAAGCTTTGACTAACGCAAAATCCGCAATTACGCTGTGGGTAAACACGGCGAAGGAATTTAACGAGCCTGTCCCGTTACCCAAGGGCCGCCGCCTTATGTTTGCCTGATTTTTAAACCACAGCCACAGAGGGCACAGAGAACTCAGAGAAAAGGTTTGTTCTTTTTACCGTGTAAATCGGTGTTAATCCGTGTCTAGCCCGGCTGTTTCTACTGCCTATTGAATACAGACTACCGACTATTGTCGTCCGGCTGTTAAACTTAAATCTGTGTTCTTCTGTGATAATCTGTGGTTAAGATTGGCTGTTTTTAATCAGCGCCATCAGCGAAATCAGCGTTTAAACCGGCTGTTCGTTTTGGATTTATTGTTTTGTGTAATTGGTATTTTTTTAGGATTTAGAACTTAGTGCTTAGGATTTGCCAGCGGCCATTCGGCTGTTTCTACCGCCTACTGCCTACCGCCTACCGGCTATTGTTATTTGGTATTTATTTAGGATTTAGAGCTTAGTACTTAGGATTTGCTTGCGGCTTTGCCGCAAAAGTGGTTATAATACCCCTTATGAAAAAAATACTCTTAATTTTATCGCTCCTATTGCCCCTGTTTAACGGCTGCTCTACGCAGAACGCAGTACGCACCGCGCAGGACGCAAATAGTTTTCCCCAAATCATGGTAGGCGTGTGGGAAGTTACAACAAGCGACAACAGCAGATGGGGCATTAAGTTTGAACCGGATGGTTCCATAAAGAAAATTGTACATATGGTAGCGGGGGCTGTAAGGCTCGAAGATGGAGGGGTGTACGCGGAAGGGAGATTCAACCCGGAAGAATATATGATGTTTGAGATGGGGCCATGCGTGGCAACTTATGATACGAAGACGAAAGAGCTTGATGTAACCATTGTAGTTGACTATTACCGCATTGAACTTTCAACAGGTGTCTTAGAAGGGAAAATGCGCGACGATTTCTCCGGGCCTATATCCAAAGACGGAACGACTTGGAAAGCTAAGTGGTGGGACTACGGATGGCTTGAAGGAGCCACGCCCCCCGATGTTAATTACATAAAGGCACATCCGGAGGAAATTGTGTTTCATAAAGTAGAAATAGAATAAGCAAGAAGCTAATAGTCATAATAGCGGATGCCCTCGGAGTCGGTACCTGACCAGTTAAGCTTAATGGTTTTCGTTTTTGCCTTATATACCCAGCCATAAAGGTCTGTTTGAGATGGATTTTCTGGAAATGGGTCGTTATCGGAGACGATCATAATTGTAACTTGTTCATTGAACGGATTTTTGGGCAAGGCATTGAGATAGCTCCCGGTTACAAGATGCACATAAAAAGACCAATGAGATGGTTTTAGAGACGTTTTGTTGAGAAGATATCCCGGTGGTACGTCGTTGTGCTGAGCGGCGTAGACTTCTATCGCATTCCGCAATATTCGCAGGTTGTCCTTGGCAGCCGATTCCTTGGCCTGCTGGACATGGCCCTGAAAGACGGGCAAAACAATCGCTGCTAAAATACCCAATATCGCCGTTACAATCATCAGCTCCACCAACGAAAATCCACTTAACCACTGATTAACACGGATTTTCACTGATTTAGTTTTATTTGCTTTAATCTGCGTTAATCTGCGATAATCTGTGGTTAGATGAACAGCCGAACAGTCGGTTAAAGCGGGCTGTATGCTGTGTTGTTTTTTACTATACCCCATACCCTAAACCCTATCCTTTTTTTCTTATGTCTAACTTCTTACTTCTGACCTCTGACTTCTTATTTCTCATTTTATTATCGGCTATCGGCTATTGATTATTGACTATTATTAGCGAGTAGACGTTAGTCTATATTCGATAGCCACTGAATACCGGATAGTGGATACTGTCTATTGTTTTCGCAGTTAAATACCCCTATATTGATATTTTTTGTTAAATTTGGTAAAATGGATAAAGTAGAAACAGGAAATTAGAAGTAAGAAAGTCCAAGTGCCTAAGAGAATACTAATAACCGGTGATGTTGAAAAGGCGTTTTTAGAGCCATGCAGCTTAGCGGGCTTGGTCCATGTGACAGCCGATGTCGGCGAAGCTATAACAGCCGCTTCTGGCGGCAATTACGACGTTATCGGGGTCGTTATCAGCGGCTTGAATCATCCTGAATCGGTACTCGGCTCTTTTCGCCGCGTATCTTCGGCTAAACTGGTTCTTCTTGCCCAGATGTACGAAGAGCCGCTGGCGATAAAGTATTGCGAACCTTCACTTAAGGGCAGGGCAGTTGCCGATGATTACCTTGTTTGTCCGATAACATCGGCACAGTTGAGTCGGCTTGGCGATAAAGAGGCCGAAAAACCGGTTGCGACCGTCGCCGATGCGGCTGCCGAGCGAATACGGAAGCTGGAAAAGCTGGCGACCGAGGACGAGCTTACCGGCCTGAAGAATCGACGATATTTGTGGGAGTTCGGAAAGCAGATAATCGACCACGCTGCCAGGCTTGGCGGTCAAATGACGCTGCTTATCTTTGATATTGATAATTTTAAGCATTATAACGATGTTTATGGCCACGCAGCGGGCGACCAGATACTTCGTGAGGCGGCGCTATTGATGCAGCGGTGCTGCCGGGCGCATGATGTGGTGGCACGCATCGGCGGCGATGAGTTCGCTGTTATTTTCTGGGACGACCCCAAACGCGGCGACGGCGACAAGGAACGACGCACCTTTAAGGAGCATCCGACAGAGCCGATCTTTATATCCAATCGTTTCAGACGGCAGTTCAACAGCAGCGAGTTGAAATTTATCGGGCCGGACGGTAAAGGACTTTTGACTATAAGCGGCGGGCTGGCGGCCTATCCTCGCGACGGCAAAGATGTTGCGCAGCTTATGGAGAAAGCCGATAACGCATTGCTCGACGCGAAAAGAAGCGGAAAGAACAGGATATATCTTGTTGGAAAATCCAACAACGATATTGCGAAAAACGGCTAATGAAGGATAACGATTTTGTCCGGGGCGAGGATTTTGTATTTTATTCCGCGCCAGGTAATACAGTTTCCAAATGCCGAGCTGGCTACCATTATCAAAAGCAGCAGAGACCATACCGCAAATAGGGACAGATCGGCGATGATCGGGGCTTTGTGTTCTTCGAGGGAGCTTCTCAGGACAAGCCATACGGCGGCTTGGCGAAAGGCGGCTCTTGTGAACTGGGTGGCGAAGAAAAAGGCGAAAACAACATAAATTCGCCAATCGGAAATATTATTTACGGCGGCGAATATGGCTGCGGCAAGCGAACCCCAGAAAGTCACCACGCCAAATATCCCGCTTATAAGGCCAAACAGCCACGTTTTGGGGGCATAAACCCTTGTTATTAAAAACTGGCGCCTGCCGAATTCGAATAATCTTCGCCAATCGGTTTTTTCATAAGACGCCACGAGACAGGCGGGGACATAAGCGACTTTTTTTCCGCTTTTGCGGACAGCGACGCTGGCGGCAAGGTCATCACTTAACGCCTTTTTCCAGATATTGTCTATGCCAAGTTCGTGAAAATCGGTTACTCGCATAGCCATTGCTCCGCCCCATGCGTGATTGAGCCGGCTGTTGCCGAGCAGTTGCGCGACTTTGGCGTTAATAGCCGAAAGTGCAAGGCTCGCGATATTATTCTCCGCCGGAATGAACCAGCGGTAACCGGTCGAGATGCCGGTTTTTTCCTGCCGCAGAGGATGGACAAGGTGGCTAAGCCAGTCAGGTTTGACGCAAATATCGGAATCGGCAAAGGCGATTACCTCGGTACCGTCTGTTATTTGACGCCAACAGTACAGCAGGTTATGTATCTTTTGACTGCATCCGGCGGTTTTGCCCGATACGAGAATTTTTACTTCCTGGGCCATTGTATCGGCTGAACGCTCTTTTATTCGGCACAGTGAAGCGAAGGCGGGGTCACTTTCGTCTTCGACAACGAACCACAAGCGGTATCCCTTGTAATCAAGATGCAGGAACGATCTTATGTTGTTCTCAAAATCAGTATCCAATCCTTTACACGGTATGACAATGGTGGTTTTAGGGCGGTAGGCAAGACGGGAGCGTTTATGCTTGCTGCGGGTGTAGCGGAAGTTGCTGAACGCATGGATAAGAAAGAGTAATTCGATCAAAGCCGCACCAATCGCGATATAAAAATACAAATCCATTTGTATAGTTCCTATTGAATAGACGCTATAGGCAGCACCGCATCCATCAGTTCATTGATATCGTAATGCCGTGACAAGTCCACTTTTATCATGCAGCCGTGGCTTTGCTCGGAGTTGATGATGATAAGATTGTCACCAGCTTTGCCGCATCCACCGTGATCTGTTTGATGGCCGAGTACGAAAATTTCGACATCGAGCGTTTCCGCTATGCGGTCGAGAGTGTCCTGCGAATGCCTTCTTCCCCATGTCAACAGATATACCGAACCGGGTTTAATAAGATCTTCCTTTTTGAGGGGGCTGTCGAATATATCTGTCTCGAATTTATCTAAAAAACGGTCCGAGGGCAGCGAATGAGAGGCCCAAATACCGTTTTCGCATTTTACTGCGATAGGCTCGGAGAACAGAAAATTTTCTATCGCAAGCATGATATCAGGCCCATCCAATCCGTATTCTCGATCTATGGCGGCTCGCATGGAAACGTTCATTTTTCGACCCTGTTTCATCACTTCGCTGCCGGTGATGGTCGCGGTGTCGTGATTTGACATGAGTATGTGTACGCGGTCGGGAAATTTGAGCTTGTATTCGGCGGCATCGAAAAGAAGCTTGTATGAAACACAGTCGCCGCATTCGTTGATTTGTCCGCCGTGAATAATTTCCTGAAGCACAACATGACAGTCGGGATTGTTTTCAAGACTTGCGAAATTTACGATTCGCTCGAAATTGCGGCGGTGGCCGTGTATGTCACCGGCTATGATCAATGTCCCCTGTGCCGGGAGGCAAATTATGTTGCCGCTCCTAAACTTATCCGCCAGATTGGCTTTGGCGGCATCCTTTAGAAGATTAAGTACTCTTTGCGGCATTTTTGCCTTTCAGTTTGTCGCCGAGAAGATTATGTATCATGACATCAAGCCTGGTTATAAGCTCATTCATCCCAGCCGGTCGCTTGGCTGGATCCTCCTGAATACAATCCATTACAATATCTGATAATGCCTGCGGTATTTGTTTGCGGATGCGGTTGGGAGAGCAGCATTCTCTTGGCTGCTGCAAACCGACAGCGTCTTTTTTGGGTATCAATGTGGGGATATTGCGACCGGTCAATGCCCAGTACATCGTTGCGCCGAGATTGAAGATATCGGTCTTTGGTCCAAGCGGTTTTCGATGAACCTGTTCCGGGGCGATATAGTCAGGTGTGCCTTGGATTCGCTGTTTGGTTGTTCCGATATGACAGCTTTGCCCCAGATCGATGATTTTTATCGAGCCTGATTTATTCATCAGGATGTTGTTGGGTTTCATATCACAGTGGACAAAACCGTGCTGGTGCATCGCCTGCAGGCCTCCGGCTACCATTCGGAACACAAGCATAACGTCCAGCAGGCTGAGCGACGGACACTGTTCAAGGGTAGTACTATCGAAATACTCCATTGAAAGCAGCAATTCCTTGACCTTCAGCATACTGCGGATTTTCTGGAGCTTATAGCATTTACGAACATAGGGGTGGTCGATTTTTTTTGCCACCTTATATTCGGTTTCGACTTGTTCAAATATCCGGGTATCTTCGGGTTTTTCGTAAATTACTCTTTTGAGGGCTACTTCGCGATTATCCTGTTCATCGACTGCGATATATATAGTGCTTCTGGCTCCCGTACCCAGACGTTTTACGATTCTAAACCCGCCTACGTTCAATATGTTATTTGCCATAACTTCTTTTATTATAACGATCTAAAATTTTTACCGATCTGAAATCCATCCCTGTGGCATTTCTTAAACCGCAGTGTACAAAAATGGCAGTGAAATGTCCAGCATCGAGTCTGGCTTGTTTTTTACAAAATTAGGTCTAATTTTTATTTCAAAAATATTTGACAAATCACCATTACTCGCTAATATACAAGGTTTTCTATATATGCTGCGAATTGGAGTAGCTCTATGAAGACGTTTTTGGCTAAAAAAGGACAAATTGAACAGAAATGGCGGGTGGTTGATGCCGATGGCGCTGTGTTGGGGCGTCTTGCAGCAAAGGTAGCTCCTATGCTGATGGGCAAGACCAAACCTATTTATACGCCCAATGTCGATACCGGTGATTATGTTATTGTCGTAAATGCTGACAAGATAAGGGTTACCGGCAAAAAGGCTGATACTAAGGAATATGATTATTACACCTTTTATCCGGGCGGTCACAAGTATGTATCCTTTGCAGAGATGATGGCAAAGAAGCCTGAAAAGGTTATTGAACTGGCCGTACGCCGGATGTTGCCCAAAAATAAGCTCGGCAGAGATATGCTGAAGAAGTTGAAGATTTATCGCGGTGCTGAGCATGAGCATCAGGCGCAGCAGCCGGAAAAAGTTGAACTTTTTTAATTTAAGAAAGAAATATTATGGCAGAAGTACAGGGCGATACTCTTAATATAGGCCTCGACGCATCGCAGCCAAAGAGCGAAGTCAAAGCGGCCCCTCGCAAAGGTGAACCTAAAAATGGTTATTGGTGGGGCACGGGCCGAAGAAAAAGCTCTGTCGCACGCGTACGCATTAAACATGGCGAAGGTAAGTTAGTAGTCAATAAAAAAGATATGGCTGCTTATTTCCCGAAGATTCAGGACCAAAAGACAGTCATTTCTCCATTGCAGGCCCTTGACGTTGAAAAGAAATTTGATGTTTTTGTCAACGTCCGCGGCGGGGGAACGACAGGCCAGAGCGGTGCGGCACAGCTCGGCATCGCACGTGCACTGAAGGTTTACGATGAAAGTATGCTTCCGGCGTTACGCGATGGCGGGTATTTGACCCGTGATGCGAGAATGGTCGAAAGAAAGAAGCCAGGTCAGAGCGGCGCGAGAAAACGATACCAGTTCTCAAAACGTTAATTTCTATTTTTCGTTCGATTTATACAGCCGCCAAGTTTTACTTTGCGGCTTTTTTATTATTTATTTTTTTCAGGAAATTGAAAAATGATCAAAGTTGCGATTATTGGCGCCAGCGGCTATACAGGCGCCGAATCAATTAAGATATTGCTGAATCATCCGCAGGCACAGCTTACCTATCTTACTGCTTTGCCGGAGGAATGCGGCAAGACGAGCGATGTTTTTCCGCAGTTCAAGGGGCGGGTGGATTTGGATATAGAGCCGCTGGATATGAATAAGCTTTCGAAATTAGCTGACGTTGTGCTGTGCTGTCTGCCGCACAAGGTTTCTATGGGGTTTGTTCCGAAGTTGCTTGATGCTGGTTTGAAGGTTATCGACTTTAGTGCGGACTACCGTATAAAGGATGTTGCCGTTTATGAAAAATACTATGTGCCTCACACCGATAAGGGGAATCTGGCGAAAGCGGTATTCGGCCTGCCGGAATTATTCAGGGAGAATATCAAGGGCAAGAGTCTTATTGCCAACCCCGGCTGTTTCCCGACGGGAGCCTTGCTGGCGATTGCACCGCTATTGAAAAATAATCTTATCGAAACGAAGGGTATTGTTGTAAGCTCCGTAACAGGTTCATCGGGTGCGGGCAAAAACCCGTCAGCCAAATTTCATTTCCCCAATATGAACGAAAATCTTTTTGCCTACGGCATTGGCACACACCGGCACATGCCGGAAATGGAGCAGATAGCACAGGATATCTGCGGTAAGGAAGTGACGATGCTGTTTCAGCCGCACGTTGGGCCGTTTGACAGGGGCATCGCTTCGACTGTTTACTGCAAGCCTTCGGGAAAAGCCGACAAAGATGCGCTGACAAAACTCTACGCAGATTTCTATAAGGGTGAGCCGTTCGTGCAGCTTTGCAGCGGTGCGCCTGCTGTGAAGGATGTGGCTGGTACGAACTATTGCCATGTTTATGTGGCTGTGGCGAAAGATTTTATCATTGGTTTTTCTGCGATAGATAACCTTGTCAAAGGAGCATCGGGCCAGGCTATACAGAATATGAATATAATCTTCGGCCTCGACGAAACGATGGGATTGAAATAGTTGCCACAGAGCGGCACAGAGAAAAAAATATTTAAACGCTGATACTTCGACAGGTTCAGTACAGGTTTCGCTGATTACGCAGATTAAGAAAAACTGGATTTCCGCCTTCGCGGGAATGACAACAAAAAATTAAAATCTCTGAGCTTTCTATGGCTGAAAAAAATGGGTAAGAAATTAAAAATAGCGACGTGTCAGTTTGCGGTGAGCGAATCGGTGAAGCGCAACAGCGGCTGTATTCAGGGCTATATTAAGAAAGCGGCTAAGAAGGGTGCCGATATTGTGCATTTCAGCGAGTGTGCGCTTAGCGGCTATGTGGGGACGGATTTTCCGAATTTTCAAAGTTACGACTGGGATTTGCTACGGAGTGAAACCGAAAAAATAATGGCCCTTGCCGCCCAATGTAAAATATGGGTGGTGCTGGGCAGCACGCATAAATTGACCGAACCGAATAAGCCGCATAACAGCCTTTATCTGATAAATCCAAAGGGCCAGATCGAAGACCGCTACGACAAGCGATTCTGTACGCCGCAGGATTTGAAGCGAATGACGCCCGGCAGCCGTTTTGTCTATTTCACTATTAATGGGGTCAAATGTTCGCTTCTGATATGTTTCGACCTGCGTTTTCCGGAACTTTATAGAGAACTTTACAAGCAGAAGGTTAACTGCATTTTTCAATCGTTCTATAACGCCCGCCAGAAAGGGCCAAGCGTCCATTCGCATATTATGCGTCAGACGATGCAGGCCAATGCGGCGACGAACCATTTCTGGGTGAGCATGAGCAATTCCAGCGGCTATTATTCGCCGTATCCATCCTGCTTTATCCAGCCGGACGGCGTCATAGCCAGCCAACTGAAACTGAACAAGGCCGGGATAATGGTCAATACCGTTGACCTGAATAAGAAGTTTTACGACCCTATGGTCGATTTCAGAGATACAGCAGTTAACGGCAAGCTTGATAATGTAAATAGATATATTGATGACCCTCGTTCTATTAATACGAAAATAATCTAAGGTAAAAGAAATGAATAATACAATCACTGCACCGAAAGGTTTTCTTGCGGCTGGGCTTCACTGCGGAATAAAAAAATCAGGCAAGTTCGATCTTGGCCTTTTGGTATGTCCGTTTGGGGCGAAAGCGGCTGCGGTTTTTACGACCAATAAAATTGTAGCTGCACCCGTTATAGTCAGCAAGCGAAATATAAAAGCAGGTGACATTTACGGCGTGGTGGTTAATTCCGGCTGTGCCAACGCATGTACTGGCAAGCGAGGCATATTCGATGCCGAGAAAATGTGCGCGTTGACTGCTGAGCAAATAGAGACAAAGGCCAAAAATATACTTGTCGCTTCGACCGGCATTATCGGCCATGCTCAGCCGATGGATAAAATTAGCGCGGGTATCGAAAAATGTGCCGAGCGGCTTTCGGCGACCGAACAAGCGGGAACGGATTTCGCAAACGCAATTTTGACCACCGATACAAAAATAAAATCGGCAGTGCGGATAGTAAAGATAGGTTCAAAGGTGGTGACTATTGCCGGAACTACAAAAGGCGCCGGCATGATAGCGCCTAATATGGCGACGACGCTTTGCTTTGTGACCACCGACTGCGTCATAAGCAGACCTTTGCTTAAAAAAGCGTTTGCCGAGGCGATTGGCTGTTCGTTAAACCGGCTGACGGTTGACATTCACCAAAGTACGAACGATACGGCGATAATTCTCGCATCGGGCCTTGCGGGAAATAAAACTATTACTGTTCAAAATGCAAACTATCGTAAATTTGCCGCTTCATTGAAAGAAACAGCCGAAGACCTTGCTCGCCAGATGGCGCTGGATGCCGAGGGCGCGACAAGAATGTTTAAAGTTATTATTAAAGGCGCGGCAACACAGAAAGAAGCCGCCAAAGCGGCTCGTGCGGTAGCCGATTCGCCGCTGGTAAAATGCGCGATAAATGGCGGAGATCCGAATTGGGGAAGAATTATTTGTGCGGTAGGTTCGGTCGGGGTGAAACTGAATCCGGCAAAAGTAAGCTGTCGTTTAGATGATCTTTTCGTTTTCAAAAACGGCACACCGGCCAAATTCGACGTGAAAAAAGCTTCGCAAATCGTTTCCTCGAAAGAATATACCATTACTGTTGAACTGGGCGCGGGAAAGCGAAGTGATTTTTGTTACGGCTGCGACCTTAGCCGCGATTATGTAACTATAAACGCCGATTATCATACTTAACAGATAGTTTCGTTCCCTTTCTGCTATTTTTTACAAAGAAAACGCTTGAAAAGAACGCTCTTTTTATTACACTAACTCGAATTTTAGGCGTTTTGGATGACGCCGTTGGTATATATTTATTAATTTGAAAAGGAGTGAATAGAAACAATGAAAGTATTCAAAAACCCCTTTGTGTATTTGTCGGCGTTGGCGCTTAGTGCGACAGCGTTTGCCGAAGAAATCGCGACAGCCGAAATTACGCAAACAATCCCACCTACTTGGTGGATAGCGCCTGGCAGTGCCTTGCTGGCTCTGATCTTTGCGATATATTTCTATAAGAAGGTAATGGCTGCGCCTGCTGGCAGCGACAAAATGATAGAAATTGCCAATTATGTTCGTGATGGAGCTTACGCTTACCTTTACCGCCAGTATGCTGTGGTATCGCTTGTTTTTGTGATTCTGCTGGCTATTTTTGCTACTCTGGCTTATTTTGGCGTGCAGAACCCATTCGTTCCCGTCGCTTTCCTGACCGGTGGATTTTTTAGCGGTTTATGCGGCTTTTTGGGGATGAAAACGGCTACCAACGCATCATCGCGTACCGCTCAGGGTGCAAGCGAGAGTCTCAATCGGGGCTTGCAGGTCGCTTTCCGCAGTGGTGCGGTAATGGGTTTGGTCGTTGTGGGATTTGGACTCCTCGATATTTCGCTTTGGTATTTGATCCTCGATAAACTTGTTTATACTCCTGAACACATGGCTGCCGGTTTGAAATTTCTTGGCCTCGATCTTGTCAAGGCTGGAATGGAAGCCGATCATAAACTTGTTGAAATAACAACCACGATGATTACGTTCGGTATGGGTGCTTCGACACAGGCGTTATTTGCCCGTGTAGGCGGCGGTATTTATACCAAGGCTGCCGATGTTGGAGCCGACCTTGTGGGTAAAGTCGAAGCCGGCATTCCAGAAGACGACCCCCGCAATCCCGCTACTATCGCTGATAACGTAGGTGACAATGTCGGCGACGTCGCCGGTATGGGCGCAGACCTCTATGAAAGTTACTGCGGTTCGATACTTGCCACGGCTGCTCTCGGTGCTGCATTGCCGGTAGCAGCTTTGGCTGCAAAGGGAATGAATCCTTTAAAAGCTGTATTGGCGCCTATGCTTGTTGCTGGTCTTGGGATAATTCTTTCTGTAATTGGTATTTTCATGGTACGCTGCAAGGAACAAGCGACCCAAAAGAATCTGCTTCGCTCACTTCTGATAGGAACTCTTGGAAGTACGGTGTTGATCCTGGTCGCTCTGGCAGGTATGGCGATGACTGACTGGATCAGTTGGGGTATTTTCGGTTCGGTCGTTTCCGGTCTTATTGCGGGCGTGATAATCGGCCAGTTGACCGAATACTACACATCTGATGAATATGGTCCCACAAAGGGTATCGCAGAACAGGCCATAATGGGCCCGGCGACAACTATTATAGATGGCTTCGCCGTTGGCATGTTCAGTTCCGGCCTGCCGGTTGTCACAATCGTTGTTGGTATTCTTTGTGCTTACGGTTTTGCCGGTGGGTTCACAAATGTTTCGATGGGACTTTACGGTATCGGTTTTGCCGCTGTTGGAATGCTGGCAACGCTGGGTATTACGCTGGCAACCGATGCTTACGGCCCGATAGCCGATAACGCTGGCGGAAACGCCGAGATGGCCGGGCTTGGAGCCGAAGTTCGCAAAAGGACGGATGCTCTTGATTCGCTCGGCAATACTACTGCCGCAACCGGAAAAGGTTTTGCGATAGGTTCCGCTGCTTTGACGGCTATGGCACTGCTTGCCGCTTATATCGAAGAGGTTCGCATCTGGATCGGCAGACTTGCATCGGAAAGTGCCGATGGGATTTATCGAGTTGGCGAAATGGCTTTCAGTGCAAATGGTGAAGTAGCTAATACGGTCAACGTCAAGACCGCACAGGTTATGCAGTTTGTTGACGCTTATGGCCTTAATATCATGAATCCTCGCCTTATTTGCGGATTGTTCATTGGTGCGATGATGGCGTTTGTGTTCTGCGCGATGACTATGAAAGCTGTCGGCAGGGCGGCTGGCGCGATGGTGAATGAGGTTCGCCGCCAGTTCAAAGAGATTGCTGGCATTATGGAAGGAACAGGCAAACCGGACTATGCCCGCTGTGTTTCGATTTCAACAGCAGGGGCGCAAAGGGAAATGATACTTCCTTCGCTGCTGGCGATAATTGTGCCGGTGATTACAGGTATGCTGCTTGGAGTAGCGGGTGTTATGGGTTTGCTGGCAGGCGGCCTTAGTGCAGGTTTCGTCCTGGCTATTACGCTAAATAATGCCGGCGGCGCATGGGACAACGCCAAAAAGTATATCGAAAAGGGCGCTCATGGCGGTAAAGGCTCCGATGCCCACAAAGCAAGTGTTGTAGGTGATACTGTCGGTGATCCATTCAAGGATACCTCCGGGCCGAGCCTGAATATCCTTATCAAGCTGATGACGATGGTCAGCGTGGTTTTCTCCGGCGTTATTGTTAAATTCGCTCCGATGATAGGCGAGTGGCTGGGTATGGGCAACTGATGACGGTTGACTTTGATTGAGCTTATGCTAATCTATGCGGGTGGCTGTTTGACAGCCGCCCGTTTTTATTTATTAGGAAAAGGATAAATTTGACTACGAAGGAAAAAAAACTTGCGAAGGAATTCGCTCTCGGCGCAGCTGCAATCGCTGGTGATAGCCATTGCAGGGATATTACCGTACTCGACCTCAAAGACAAAAGTCCGGCTACCGATTTTTTTGTCATAGCTACCGGAACAAGTAACCGTCAGATACGCACCGTAGCCGATGAAATCAGCGAGCTTGGCCGCCAAAAAGGCTTTCCACGTTTCGGCAGAGCAGGTTATGAACAGGGCAGATGGGTGCTGCTCGATTTTGTAGATGTTGTGGTTCATCTTTTCGATGCAGAATACCGCGACTACTACGATCTGGAACTGCTCTGGGGGGATGCGAAAAAATTGAAAGTTAAAGATGAAACTGATTCTTGATATTCTTGAACAAAGAATTTCCGATGCTATGGTCAAAGCATCGGGGCAGGGCGGTTGTGCGGCGATTGTAAAACCTGCCGTTGATGCTAAATTTGGCGATTATCAGGCTAATGGCGTCATGGCTCTGGCAAAGCAATTAAAAACCAATCCGCGTCAGCTTGCGGAGAAAATAGTTTCTAATCTCGATGTAAGTGACATTTGCGAACAGCCCCAAATCGCTGGCCCTGGTTTTATCAACCTGCGGCTCAAGCCTGAATTTATCGCAAATGCTCTTTTGGAGATCAAAAAAGATACGGAAAACCTTGCCGTTGAAAAAACTAATAAGGCTGAAAGAATAGTAGTGGATTTTTCCGGCCCCAATATCGCCAAGCAAATGCATGTCGGCCATCTCCGCAGCACAATCATAGGCGACTGTATCTGCCGAATGCTAAAATTCATGGGTCATGAAGTTATACCGCAAAACCACATCGGCGACTGGGGAACGCAATTTGGGATGCTTGTACAGCATTTACTTGAAACACGGATTGGGGCAGCATTTGGTGAAACACAGGCAAGTGTTTCCGATATGGAGGAGTTTTACCGTGAAGCCAAGAAGCGTTATGATACAGATGAAAAATTTGCCGCTGCATCGCGCGATTGTGTAGTTAAACTGCATAACCATGAGCCGCAAATTTTGAGTCTTTGGCGTAATATTGTAAATTTATCATTGCAGGAAATATATCCCAAGTATGAATTGTTAAATGTAAATCTTTCACCGGAAGATGTGCGCGGGGAAAGTTTTTATAATCCTAAACTATCGGAAGTCGTTAATGAATTAAAGCAAAAAGGTCTTGCGAAAGAATCGCAAGGGGCGGTTTGTGTTTTCCCCGAAGGGTTTAAGAATAAAGACGGTGAGCCGCTGCCGCTGATTGTTCAAAAGAGCGACGGAGCGTTTCTTTACGCCACGACAGACCTTGCGGCTATTCGATATCGAGTAAATGAATTGAAGGCGGACAGGATTATTTACGTTACCGATTTGCGGCAGGGATTGCACTTTGAGATGGTTTTCAAAGTCGCTAAAATGGCCGGCTGGACAGATGATAAAGTGAAATTACAGCATATTACGTTTGGTTCGGTATTGGGGGAAGACGGCAAGCCGCTAAAAACTCGTTCAGGTGAAAATGTAAAACTTAAAGAATTGCTCGATGAAGCCGTAACCCGCGCCCGAAAAGTTGTTGATGAGAAAAACCCCGAACTATCAGAGTCGCAAAGAGATAATATCGCCAATGCTGTTGGCATCGGGGCAGTCAAATACGCCGACTATTCCAATAACCGAACCAGCGATTACATTTTTAGTTTCGATAAAATGCTGGCTATGGAAGGCAACACCGCACCGTATATGCAGTACGCATATGCGCGAGTCCGTTCCATCGAACGCAAAGCCGCTAAAAGCGAATTGGATATTCAAGCCGAACTTGCTGGTATCGAAACGCTGAATCTGACCGAACCGACCGAATTTGACCTTGCCAGGCACTTGATCCGATATGGAGAAGCGATTTACTCTGCTGCAGCTGATTTTCGTCCCAATTTTATTACCGGCTATCTGTATGAACTGGCGCAGAAATTCAGCGCGTTTTACACGGAATGTCCCGTGTTAAAAGCTGACAAGGATAAGCGTCCCACTCGGTTGCTGCTTTGCGACCTTACGGCCAGAACTATTCAGCATGGTCTTCAATACGTTCTCGGCATCGAAACCCCTGAGCAGATGTAAATTGTGCTTTTTTGCTTCGTTTTTACACAAAAAGTTAAAATTTCCTGATTTGGCTTGATTAAAAGAGTTGTAAAAACTAAACTGTTTTTTGTCTTTCAAACTTCAACAGATATGTTTCATAAGTAACGCGTATGTCAAAAAAAGAAGAATGTGGTCTTTTTGGAATTTACGGTGACCGGCAGGCGGCACAGAAAACCTATTACGGTCTGTTCAGTCTTCAGCATCGCGGTCAAGAATCGGCAGGGATAGCCTCCAGCAACGGTGATTTTATACAGTGCCATACGGGAATGGGGCAGGTAAACAGGGTTTTTCGGGCTGGGGACGGCAAGCTTGAACGCCTTAAAAATCCGGTTGCAATAGGCCATGTCCGCTACTCTACGACCGGCTCGAGCAATATAATCAACAGTCAGCCGTTTTTAGCCGAGTATTCTCGCGGCCAGGTCGCAATAGCTCATAACGGCAACCTGATAAACGCGTCGCTGCTGCGAGATGAATATGAAGCCTATGGCAGTATTTTCAAAAGTACCAGCGATACCGAGATCATCGCCCATCTTCTGGCCAAACCAAGTCACGCTTCCAAAGCCGATCCTATCGGGCATGTTCTCAATCATTTGCAGGGAGCGTACAGCCTTCTGTTTCTTTTCCCTGACCGTATCGAAGCGGCCAGAGATCCTTACGGCATCCGGCCTTTATGTATCGGGCGAACAAAAGAGGGGGGATGGGTTGCCGCAAGCGAAAGCTGTGCACTTGACGCTATAGATTCGGAATTTATTCGGGAAGTCGAACCTGGTGAGATAGTTACCTTTGATAAAAGCGGAATGAGCAGCCGTTTCTTTGTGACTCCGGGACAGGTTAAGCCTGCCCATTGTATTTTTGAACACGTTTATTTTTCAAAACAGAACAGCAGAATTTTCGGCGAAAATGTCCATGAATTCCGCAAAAGAACAGGTATGCAATTGGCGATGGAGCATCCTGCTGACGCCGATGTTGTTATTCCTGTGCCCGATTCGGGAACTTCCGCGGCTGTTGGCTTTGCCGCCCAGAGCGGAATTGCTTTTGATATGGGGTTTGTTCGCAGCCACTATGTGGGCAGAACCTTCATCGCTCCATCGCAGGATATGCGCGAGCTTTCCGTTCGTCTGAAACTGGCGGTCATCGAAGAAGCCGTAAACGGAAAACGAATTGTTGTTGTCGATGATTCGATAGTTCGCGGCACGACCACCCGCGGCAAAATTCGCGCCCTTCGCAAGGCGGGGGCAAAAGAGATACACATGCGGGTATGCTGCCCGCCCATTCGTTTTCCCTGCTTTTACGGCGTGGATTTCCCCACCAAGGAAGAATTGCTCGCGAATGGCAGGAATATCGAGCAGATTGGCGACTTTCTTGAAGTTGATAGCGTCGGCTATCTTAGTCTTGCAGAGCTGTTAAGCTGTGCCTCGCTGCCTGCCGATCATTTTTGTACCGCCTGCTGGAGCGGGAAATATCGAATTGCAATAGATAGCATAGTCAATAAATTCGCACTCGAACGCTACCAGATGAACTTCTTCGACGACCTCGAATAAGCCGGTGTCAGCGGGTTTTTACCTGTTAAATGACCATAGATATCGTTTAAAATCATATAATAACGCATGTTTTCGCATAAACCGGCTAAAATTGTTCTCGCATCGCATTGATTTAGAATGGACAATAGCATATATCAATTGTTAAAATGGAGTATAAATTGGGGTGAGCTAAGTTGTGACGACGACTGGAATCATGTTTATCCGATACGCTCCGATGGGTGGCGTGGGTTAAAGGTTTGGAGGCTGTTATTAAAAAGAACAAGGTATCTGAAATATCGCAGCTTCTTGAGACGAGTAAAAGGCTCAATCAGACTCTCCGCCCCGAAAGGGACTGGCTGGTCAATATACTGGATTCGATGCAGGATGGCGTATATATTATAGATCAGGAGCATACCATTCAGTATGCAAACCTCGCTATTCAAAAAGAGTTTGGGCAGATCGACGGCAAGAAATGTTTCGAGACTTTTTTCGGCAGCGTAAAACCTTGCCCGTGGTGCAGGTACGAAGAGGTATTTCAGGGTAAGGTTATTCGATTGGAATTTCATTCGCCAAAAAGCGATAAAGTTTATGACTGCATAGACGCCCCGATTGCTAATGAGGACGGGAGCATCAGCAAGTTAAAGATAATGCGCGACATAACCGAGCGGCAGAAGATGGAGGAATCGCTTTTCAAATTGACTGGCGAACTTGAAAACCGAGTAAAGGAAAGAACCGAGCAGCTCCATCGTACTGTCGAACAGCTTCAGGAAGAGGTGCTCGATAGAATAATGGCTCAAGAGAAGATACACGAACATCGTCGGCAGTTACAGGAAATGGCAACCGAATTATTGCATGTTGAAGAACGTGAACGCCGTCAGATTGCCGTCCAGCTTCATGATTCTATCGGCCAGCTTCTTGCCTTTTCAAGGCGAGAGATCGGCAGAATAAAAAAGATGGTTCCTGACGACCAGCAGGAATCTCTCGGGTATGTCTGGACACTGATCGGCGATGCGGTCGAACAAACTCGAAATCTAACAATTGAATTAAGTTCTCCGACATTATATACTTTAGGCTTTGAACCCGCTATCGAAGAACTTGTAGAACAATTTGCCGAACGCGGCGGTTTCGAATATACGGTCAAATGTTTCGATGAAGAAATATTGCTTCCAGAGCATATGCAGGTATTATTATATCGTTCGGTGCGGGAACTTTTAATAAATATAGCCAAACATGCCGAGGCAACCGAAGTTAATGTCAGTTTGCGGCAAGGCAATGGCAATATTGAAATTGAAATTAGTGATAATGGTACCGGATTCGAGGCCGATATGCTGCATAAGGACGGCAAATTGAGCGGGTTTGGCTTGTTTAGCCTCCGAGAGCGATTATCGACGGTAAACGGTGAAATGAAAATAACTTCACGCATGGGCGCAGGCACTAAAATCCAGCTTTTTGCGCCACTTATGACAAAAGGAGACAGCTGATGGGTATTCGTATAGTTCTTGCCGACGACCATGTGATTCTTCGCCATGGGCTAACTAAAGCGATCCAGCAGGAAGAGGGGATGGAAGTTATCGCCCAGGCTGAAAACGGACAAGCCGCGGTAGATTTAGCAAGGGAGCTTAACCCTGATATAATTATAATGGATATAGGTATGCCAGATCTAAACGGCATTGAAGCTACGCGGCAGATAAAGCACCAGAGCCCCAATGTAAAGGTTATCGCGCTTTCGATGCATTCGAATAAAAAGTTCATTATCGAGATGTTCAAAGCGGGAGCGAGCGGTTATCTGCTCAAGGATTGTGAGTTTGAAGAGCTGGCCGAAGCACTCAAGGTGGTGTATTCCGGCAAAACGTACCTTAGCCCATCCATAACCGATGTTGTGGTCGAAAATTACGTCCTCAGTAGCGAAGAAGGCATGGAAACTGCTTTTACAGTGCTTTCTGAACGTGAACGTGAGGTTTTACAGCTTCTGGCGGAGGGTAAGACCACAAAACAGGTTGCCCGTTTCCTGCATATCAGCCCTAAAACTGTCGAAGGGCATCGCTCAAGGGTTATGAAAAAGCTGAATATGGACAGCATTGCAAAGCTGACCAAATACGCTATACAGGAAGGATTAACCCTGCCTGAGCCCTAAGGAAAGCAGTCTTTTTCATTTCTTATAAGCATTTCAACACCCCTGATACCGGAATTTCCCTATTTGGCTGATTCTCAAATTTCTTATGATGGACAAGGTTCTTTATCTTAATCCTTTGGCATTAGTAAAGGGGGTAAAAAATGGGCGGAAATATTAAAAACGGTAAAAAGAGGATATTGATCGTTGATGACCATCCGATTATTCGGTGTGGATTGAGACAAACTATCAATAATGAGCCTGATATGATGGTTTGTGGTGAAGCCTGCGACACCAACGAGGCAAGAAAGGCGATTCGCGACACAAAACCGGATATGGCGATCATAGATATATCACTCAAGGATTCCAATGGCTTGGATCTTATCAAGGATTTGAGAAACCAGTACCCCAATCTCTATATTCTGACTAATTCGGTCCATTCGGAAAGTGTTTATGGTGAACGTGTGCTGCGGGCAGGCGCAAGGGGGTATATTACTAAGGACGCTGACCCTGACGAATTGCTTATCGCAATACGAAAAGTTCTTTCCGGTCAGCTTTATACAAGCGAGACTATGGCTACCCGCATCGTTGATAAGATGTTCTGCGGCAGGGTCAGCCATGGGCAGTCTCCTGTGGATTGTCTAAGTGACAGAGAGCTTGAGGTGTTCCAGTTGATCGGACAGGGGTTCAGCACCCGTCAGATAGCCGACAGACTTTTCCTCAGCGTCAAAACCATCGGCACATACCGAGCACACATACAGGATAAGCTCAGGCTTTCCGGCGCAAACGACCTGCTTCAGTATGCTATCCAATGGACAGCCAGTCAGATAGCTGTGGGATAAACCGATGAAATTGTTTGCAATTTCCGCGATGAGCGAGTAGAATACCGCCATCTGGGGACGTGGTGTAACGGGAGCACACCGCGGTCGCATCGCGGGAATGAGGGTTCGATTCCCTTCGTCTCCATTCTGCATTTTTGGTTTTTAAAAGCAAACCGAGTCGCATCCGTGACCCGGTTTGCCAGGAGGAGGTAATAAATTTTAATCAGATGACCGCAGGTCTTCAAGAACCTCTATCAGCTTAACCGCTGCTTTTCCGTTAGTACGGTTAATCCTTGCCTTTTCGAGATGTCGTTCGGCATCATTATATTGGCCTATGCCGAGATATTGGTAACCGAGCAGCAGATGCAAATCATCATCGTAATAATTACGACCTGCTTCGTCCGCAAGTTCATCAATTTTATTATAAAGTTTATCCTGGTCTGCGTACAAACCGCGAGCGAATATAACACCTTCCTGATTGGTGGGAGTATTTTCCACAGCTTTGCGGAGAACTTCGGCGGCTCCGGTGTATTTGGCCTGTGCGAAAAGCGATTGAATCATTGCATACGGTAGGACTATATCATCCGGTGCCGTTGACATCGCCTTGGCGATGTTCTTTTCAGCTATTTCGTATTGTTCATCAGCAAACGCAGCTACTGCGGCATCGAAATAAGTATCTGCCGCAGTTTCCTCCAACACTTCTTCGTCTTCGTTGAACTGTTTTTGAACATCTGAATAAGCCGTCGCATCTACCGAAGAAATGCCGCTGTCGTAAGAATAAAGATTTTCATATCCACCGCCGATTACATAAGTGGTGGGATAATAACCATACCAATAGTAGGGATAGCAGCCATAGGTGTAATACCGCACATAAGTGTATGAAGGCCACAAGCCGTTCAAGCTGACGAAGATGTACTTTTTATGGTAGTACGGATAGATGCGGCTGAAAGTATGGCGCCTGCCGTATCTGTAATAGATAGTTTTGTGTTTGTAAGGGTGTGCAACGCTGTTGAAAATTTGTGGGTTACGGAATCGTGAACTCGTAAAGCTGTTATGCCTTGTCCCGCTGTCAAATATACGGGGGCTATGGTTTTGGCTACGTAAATCATGTTGATAACTTCTAAAATATGCTCCGGATACTTCTCTATGTCTGGCGGAATCATCATCACGTCTAAAACCGGTACGTTCATTATTTGTAAAAGCATTGCCTCTGGAAAAGCCTCTCGAAGAATTTGTAACAAATTGATTTGCTTTAATGCGGGTATTGGAACGATTTCGCCCAAGTTGCGCCGCCCGTTCGGATGGACTGGGCTGAGATGTCGCGATCTGATTTTCAACCCTTGCAAGGTCTGAACGCACCTCATTTCTCATTAGCTGCCGCCTGACTCGCTGCTGACGGGATTCATTTTCGGCAGGCATGTTTAAGCGATTCGATTTGTCTTGCAGAGCCTGCCTTTGCATACGGGCGGTTTGCGGATGAGCCGCGAAAGCGAAGCAAGCAAATACAAAAACAAGCAAAGTACCGAGTTTTGGAAATGCTGACGACTTCATTTTTACGCATCCTTTCCACAATGTGGTCTATGGCGTCTCTTTAATTTTTACTGACCGCAAGCTTCATTGTTTGCATTCTATCATATTTTTCATTGTTGTCAAGGTGGAACTGACCGGTCAGTCTACTATTTATATAGTTTTTATGGGTTTTTGTGCGGAAAAAAATTATACGCTCAGAAGTTATGTTTGTAACTGTTGACAAACGACACCCAATAGGATATTAACAAGCCCTAAGATTTTGTTATTAACCAACTTACGGTAAAAGAGTGTAGATGGACCAGACTTGGACAATAGGGCGGCTGTTGAATTGGGTAACCGCATACTTTTCCGAAAAACGCATGGATTCGGCTCGGCTCTGTGCTGAAATACTGCTTTCTTACGTGCTCAAGGTAGGGCGTATTGAACTTTATACAAGCTTCGATAGGGCTGTTGCACCGGAAACACTTGGGCAGTTGCGGGATTTGGTAAAAAGAGCAGCAGGTGGGGAGCCTGTCGCCTACCTGACGGGCAGGACAGAATTTTACTCTCTTTCCCTTGAAGTAAACCGTGATTGCCTCATTCCTCGTCCTGAAACGGAACTGCTGGTCGAGAGGGCGATAGAGTTCCTTCGCTTGCGAGATGGCGAACAAGCCGTCTGTGACCTCTGTACCGGCTGCGGCTGTATCGCTGTTGCCATAGCCAAAAATTTTCCGCGAGCCAAAGTAATAGCGACCGATATTTGCAGTGCCGCACTTGAAACTGCCGCAAAGAACGTCGCGAAGTACGGCTTATCAGATAAAATCAAACTGCTCTGCGGCGACCTGTTCAGTCCCTTGATCGAGCATCTCGACAAGAGCCGGTTTGACCTTATCGTTTGCAATCCGCCATACATAAGTGAGGCTGAATTTGCTGAACTTGGGTCTAATGTTCGTGATTATGAGCCGAAAACCGCACTTTACGGCGGAATTGACGGGTTGGACATTTATCGCCGTCTTATTGCTGTCGCAGCCGATCATTTGAAGTCCGGCGGGGCAATAATGGTGGAAATCGGATATCAACAAGGGCCAGCGGTGCGGCAAATGCTGGAAAAACAGAAACTTTTTTCGCAAGTTGTTGTGGAGAAAGATTTTAGTGATAATGACCGGATAGTGCGGGCGAGGCTGGATTAAGAAAATTCAAAAAATTTTAAGCTTTTTTGAAAATTTTCCTTGTGTTTTATCGGACTATCAGGTACGCTTGATACTACCTCGGGGAAGGCAAAAATATTGGGTGATGAAAACTTAAAAGATGAAGGAGTAAGTGAGATGAGGGCGAGTTTTTGGCTATCAATATCAGTTCTTAGTATTTTCCTTTTTTCTGCGCCATTTGTAAGTGCGGTTATAACAGATTGGAACTGTACCGATGATGGCGACGGCGCTATTGTCATGAATGACTCCAGTACAACGTGGGGCTATGACAGCGGCAGTGGAGAGTACACACTTTCAATGGTTGGCGCACAGTATTGGTATCCGGCACATGTTGAAGGAAATTTTACCACCGATACGGAGACGGATCCAACCGTCTGGATCGCTGAGACCGTGGATAATCAGACGACATTTGCCTGGACAGACTATCATATTACTATTGGTATGACTAAAAACTTTTCTATTTCGACAAGTGTGATAGCTCCTGACGGCTGGACATTCGAAGTAAGCCAGCCAATTTCAGGACAGCCAATGCCTAACGGTGGAACTGGCTGGCTTGGAACGATTGACTACTACGTTGGAACTGGTTCTCCAATAGCAATCAGCAGCAGTGGTGATTTTGGATTTAAGATTTCTTTTGTTGGAACTGTAGATTTTTGCACGGAGCAGGTACCAACACCTGAACCGGCGACGTTAGCGATTTTAGGTTTGGGTGCGACTTTTATTATGGCGAGAGCTTCGAGGGAGAAGAGATAAACCGACGAAGATGAGGAGAGATGCGAGGCTCACTAACCGTGAGCCTCTTTTGTTTTAAACTGGTTTGTATAGCTGGTCGAGGACTTTTTCGACCACAGTTTGGTTCACATCAACGGCGAACTGGTCGCCTTGCTTATAGACTTTCCCCTCTTTTTCGAGCAGGACGAATTTCGGCCATTTATTGACGGCCTTTTTGTCTCGCCGAAGAAGGTCTATTATTTTTTCTTTTGGCAGGTCGGCTGGGATGCGTGTTGGCTGAGATAGTTTTTTCAGAATGCTTTCGATTCGTTTTAATCGTTCCTGAGTGCCAATACCCATTTCGATTTCCATCATCGCGGCACCGACCATTCCAATTGCTACGGCCTGACCGTGAAGCAGACGAAAATAGCTTGCCGATTCGACGGCATGGCCGATAGTGTGACCGTAATTAAGTACGCGGCGAAGATTTTTTTCGGTTGGATCATCTTCGACGATGCGCCCTTTTATATTGCAGTTATAAACGGCAATTTGCTCAAGAATTTCAAGGTCGCAGGCTTTTAGCCGATCAATATTTTTTTCGATAAACTCAAGATATTTCGCATCAGCTATGAGGGCGTGCTTTACCGATTCGACCAGGCCGGAAAGATATTCGTTTTCTTGCAGCGTCATGAGGGTCGTGACATCTATAAATACCGCCGCCGGATACCAGAAAGCACCGAACGCATTTTTACTCATCGACGAATCGACACCTGTTTTGCCGCCAATGGCCGAATCTGCCTGAGAAACGGTAGTTGTAGGAACTTGTACGACCGGAATACCGCGTTTGAAAATCGCCGCGGCGAATCCTGCGATGTCACCGACCGTTCCGCCGCCCAATGCTGTGATAACAGAGTCGCGTCCGAGGCTGCGAGTTTCCATATCTTCGATTATACTTATGACGGTGTTAATGTTTTTTGAAACCTCGCCGGATGGGTCTATTACATAAGATAGAACATCTGTGCCGGCAAGCAGAGTTTTAAGATGGCCGGCCTTCGCCACAGCCGAATCGGTAATGATGTATAATTTTTTTTGTGGAAAATCGGCTTGGATTTTGGCAAGTACGGAATTGAGGGTATTTGCGCCAATTTCAATTTTGTAACTGCCTTTTTTCATTTGTGGTGTTTTTATTGTTATTTGCGTCATTTGATTTACTCGAATGTGATAATTGATCTTGCATCGTAATTTTTAAGTTTTTCTTTGCCCTTTAGGGAGAGCAATTCGATTAAGAAAATGATGCCCGCGATATTGCCTCCGATCTTTTCGATAAGACGACATGAAGCAGCCATGGTTCCACCGGTGGCAAGCAGGTCGTCAATCATCAGCACATTTGAACCTTTTTTAACCGCATCGGCGTGGATTTCGAGAACGGCCTGACCGTATTCGAGTTCGTAGGCCTCGCTTTCTGCGGTGAAGGGCAGCTTGCCCTTTTTGCGTATAGGAATGAACCCCGCACCGAGCCTAATAGCGACAGCCGATCCAAATATAAAGCCACGCGCGTCAATAGCGGCCACATAATCGATATTTTTTCCGTTGGATAGGGCGCAAAAGGCGTCCACTGCAGCGGAAAAAGCCTTCCTGTCGGCTAATAGGGGGGTTATATCACGGAATAAAATATCAGGCTTAGGCCAATCGGGTATATTGCGAATATATTTTTTTAGATCGATTTTTTCAGTCATTTTTCCGTTCACCAATGGATTATGGGCTTATTATCCTAAAAATGGGCTGGAATGCAAGGAAATGCGGGAAAATGGAATTGATTAATTTGAAAAAATATTGTATCATATGCACATAAAACAACATTGAATCTGCACCGTTTGGCTTCAAATTTGGATTTTGAATAGTTAGCGACGGGTGATGAAAAAACGCTTACTTTTCACAACAGAAGCAGGGATTCTGCATGCGGGCGTGGTGTTGTTTTGCGCACTTCTATCAACCCTCTTGCTTTCTGAGTCCCGAGCAGATGCCCTTTTTGACAACTTCGATCTCAACGACCCTCAGCAGCGGCAGGTTTTTATTGAAACACTCAAAGAGCGACAGCGTCCGGGTATTGAACGGGCACAGGAATATCTTCGCCTCACAGGGCGATCCAAACGATGGACAGACGGCAGTGCCGTTTGTGAATTGATGGCCATTGAAAATGGTCAACATATTGTTTTTCTGACTCTCAACGCCAATTCCGCTATTAGTATCGCCGCCAATATCGTTCGTGACGATCCTTACTATTGGATGTCAGGAGAAGGGATTACCGTGGGCGTGTGGGATGCAGGAGTCGCTCGCCTGACCCATCAGGAATTAATCGGGCGGGTTGTATCCAAAGATGGAGCCGGAGTACAGTCGCATTCGACAATGGTAACCGGTACACTTGCTGCGACAGGGATTGATATAAGCGCGACTGGAATGGCGCCTCTTGCAAGTATTGATGGCTACAACTGGACTTCTGATACAACTGAAATGGCAGCCGCAGCGATGAGCTCTGCTGGGCAAACCGATAAGATTCAAATTTCGAACCATTCCTATGGAACTATCTGCGGCTGGTATTATAACGGACAATGGAACTGGTACGGCAATCCAGCCTATCGGGAGTCTGACCTTTTTGGGCAGTACAACTATCTGGCTCGGGATTTTGACAATGTCTGTTACAATGCTCCTTACTTTCTTCCATTCCAGGGTGCGGGTAACGACCGAGGTGACGGTAAACCCGCTGAAGAGGGGGTATATTATATCAATGGTGATCCATGCAACCAGGATATATTTTATACAAGCACAGGCCCTTATGCAGATAACTGGGATAACGGCGGATTCGATACGCTGATGCCGACTGCATGTGCCAAAAACGTAATGACTATTGGGGCAATTAACGATGCCGTAACCGATGGGATGCGCGATCTTTCAAAAGCGACAATGAGTTCATTAAGTTCCTGGGGGCCTACCGATGACGGCAGGGTCAAACCCGATTTGGTTACAAATGGTATTAGCGTGTATTCATGTACTTCAAGCAGTGACACAGCCTATTCAACATTATCTGGAACGAGTTTGGCAACACCTGCAGCAGCTGGTGCTGCCGCCCAGCTTCTTGATCTTTACAGCCAATTATTCCCCGGCCAATATATGCGAAGCAGCACATTGAAAGCCTTGATGATTCATACGGCAGATGACCTTGGCAATCCGGGACCGGATTATAAGTTCGGATGGGGTCTGATAAATAATGAGATGTCAGCCGAGAAACTTCTCCTGCATAAGCGAAATTCCGCGGCAAACAATATTATTGTTGGTTCTATGACAAAACAAAGGCAACGTGACTATGTGCATGATGATTATACCTTTGAATGGGATGGCGTCAGCCCCATCAAGGCGACTCTCTGTTATACGGATCTGCCCGGTACTCAAACAAGTGTTGGAACACTTGATTCGACTTTAATAAAACTCAAAAATGATTTGGATATAATAATTACCGCTTGGGACGAAACGAAGTATTCTGAATTTATTCTCGATCCTGCTAATCCGGATACACCAGCGGCGACAGGCGATAATGATTTGGATAATGTCAAGCAGGTTCTCATACAATCACCTTCACAGACGGGGACTTATTCTATCAGCGTCATAATAAAAAATATCGGAACGCAGGAATATTCACTTATTATCAGCGGACAGGCGCAGCCGGCCGTTTACGATATTGATGGGGATGGCGAGAT
>JAQURJ010000002.1 GCA_028715705.1 Phycisphaerae bacterium
AAGGTCAAGTATGACAATTCAGTTTTGGGGTACTTGTGGAGCCTTCTAAAGCCGCTGCTGATGTTTGGGACGCTTTATCTGGTGTTCTCCGTATTTGTACGGTGGAATGTTGAAAACTATAAGCTTTATCTGCTTTTGGGCATCATACTCTGGAATTTTTTTGCCGAGGTGACATTAAATAGTATGGTTCTGCTCGAAGGCAAGGCCGCGATACTCAAAAAAATCTATTTTCCTCGCTGGATAATCGTCATCTCGTCATCCTTGACATCCTTTTTGACGTTGTTTTTTAATATACTTGTGTTTTTTACCTTCTTTATTATATCCGGCACTCATTTTTCACTTTCTGATTTTCTGTTAGTGCCGTATATCATTGAACTTTATTTCATTGCTGTCGGTCTGGCATTTCTGTTGTGTGCTTTGTATCCGAAATTCAGAGACATCCACCATATCTGGGAAGTGTTCGTGCAGCTTGGTTTCTGGGCAACGCCGATTATATATCCAATCTCAATAGTGCCGGATAAATACCATAAATTCATATTCATAAATCCTATCGCCCGAATTATACAGGGTTCGCGGGAAGCGTTGATCGGCCCGGGCACAGAATTCCTTACGCTAACGAGCCACATAGTTATAATTTCATTCGCGGCTGTATTATTTTTTGTCGGCTTGAGCCTGTTTAACAGATTTTCGCGAAGTTTTGCGGAGGATCTATGATACATATTGAAGATGTAAGCAAGGTTTTTCTTCTTCCGCACGAAAGAAAGACAACCCTGCGGCAGAGATTTGTCAGCTTATGGCAGCGGAATACTTACGAAAAGTTTCATGCTCTCAAAAATGTCAGCTTGAATGTAAATCAAGGCGAATTTATCGGGATCATAGGCAAAAACGGTTCCGGTAAATCAACGCTGCTAAAGCTCATAGCCAAAGTCCTCGAGCCGACATCGGGCAAAATAACGGTGAACGGAAACGTCGCGCCGTTTCTTGAATTGGGCGTTGGATTCCAGTGGGATTCAACGGTTAAGGATAATATTTTTCTTTACGGAGCGCTGCTCGGGATGAGCCGGAAGGAGATAGCCGACAAATTTGACTGGATAATAGAATTTTCCGGGCTGGAAAGATTTGTTGACGCAAAGCTGAAGAATCTTTCTTCCGGTATGCAAGTGCGGCTGGGCTTTTCCATTACGGTGAGTGTTGAGACTCCGATATTATTGGTGGACGAGGTGCTTGCCGTCGGCGATATCGACTTCCAGCAGAAATGCTATGACGTGTTTGATAATTTTAAAAAGAATGGACGAACGATCGTATTCGTCAGCCACGAGCTAAATGCTGTTGAAAAATTCTGTGACAAAGTTGTACTTCTGGAGAACAGCGTTATAAAAAAGGTAAGTTCTTCCACCGAAGTATTGGCTTACTACAGAGGGGCAGGAAAAAAATTGGTAGTTTCAGACACGACAGATTACTTGAACAAATAAAATTATGAGCGATTTTTTGTTTATCTTAAATAAACAATATACGGGCCAAGATTTACTGAATTTGATACAAAAGCCTTATGGAGGACACCCTCCCAGAGGTGCTTTTTTTCAATATCCATGGGGGTGTTTTGCGGTACTTGAAGAGCATTTAGCTGGTAATAAGAATACTTTTAACAAGAATGGGGTAAGTTTTGCATGGATTGGTGATTTAGCTGTAGATTTACAAAATTATTTTATCGAGCGATTTGTATCTCGCTTCATAGAACTACAGCAATGCTCAGATACAAATGGTATTCGCCTACAGTCAGATAGCTTGTTTAATCAACTCAACGGAGCGTTTGCGTTAATCGCCGCAAATCAGGAAGGTTTTTGTATAGTAACAGATCCCCTTAGTTTTGTCCCTGTTTATATTGGAACCAATGATAATAATATGCCGATAGCATTCGGAACGCATCCTGACATATTAGCGGCCGTTAGCAGTGATTGTTTAAAATTAGACGCGGTTTCTGCAGGGGAGTTTTTGAACTCTGGCTATTGCACTTTTCCAAATACAATTCATGCCAATGTCAAAGAAATAGCTCCAGGAAGAGTTCACATAGTAAAAAAAAGGAAAAGTGGGCAATTCATATTAAATGATTTAATTTACTGGCTACCCCCTAAAGAAATATGCGGTTGTTATGACAAACTTGAACTGGCGAAAGAACTGGAAAATATAATACGTTCTGCGGTGGAGTCCCGCTGTAATGCAAAAAAAATAGCGGTACTATTAAGCGGCGGTCTTGATTCAAGAGTTATACTGGCTGCAGTTCCACAATCAGCAGAATGTATTGGTTTAACTTTCTCAAATGAGCTTAATCGTGAGACAAATGTGGCCAGCAAAGTTGCCAAATGTTATGATAGGCAATGGATTCCCTTGATTAGAGACCCAGAGTTGTTGTCAAAAAGTATAGTTAATATTGTTAAATTTATAAGTTGTCAGTCTCAATGGGTCGATGCTCATAATTTTGGACTATCAGATAGAATTAGTAAGTATGATGCAGATTTCCTGTTGAGTGGGATGCTTTTTGACAGATTTCTTAAGGCCGGTTCTGCGCCCGATATACTTATACAGGAACGATGTAATGGTTATTTGCCTCCTAAATATTTAAAAACCACCGTCAATTATGCTGATGCAATTACAAATTTTTGGAAGGAACGGTTTAAAAAAGAGATTGTTGAAGGTGTATATAATCGCAAGGGTGACTACTATCGAATGCACATGGATCAAAATCGCAGCAGTCTTGAATGGTTAAATATGTATCCTTTTTCACAGCATTATGAAAATGCTTATTGGACTGCCGACAGGAGGGTATTGCCTTTAAGGCTTATTGCTACAGATCGGCGTATATTAGATTTTGCTTTTAAATGTCCTTTTGATTTAAAACTTAACAACACGATATTGTTGACCGCCGCCTTAGATATTTATGGTAAAGGAGCGTATATAATTAATGCAAACGACGGTTGCAGACCTGCGAGCAAAACTTATCAGAAAATATTTGAACGGGCTGTTTACAAGTTTCAAGATAAGGCCGTTAAGATTTTTCAAAAAAATAGAAAAAGCCTCAAAACACAGGATTCTTGGCATAACTACCAGGGATACTGGGATAACAGCGCAGAATTGGAGTCCCTGAAAAAACAATACTCTAATTATTTAGATAAATTTAACGGTCTGCTGTTTGAAAATGCCGGCAAGGAATTACTGTTCAATGATGGTATTGGCTGGCTTTACGGTTTTCGTCTCTTGCAGCTTGCGGTCTGGCGAGATATTATGGAACAATGTTATAAAAGATAATTTATAAAGGAGACACATTTGATGCTGGGAAATATAATTCGAAAAAGATTAAATACTCAAAGATGGGGAAATTTATATAGTAACACCTGTGTCTGCATAACCAATCTCTTGAAATATGGAAATTTCTCTTTCAATCCCAATACAAAGAGTTTTTGGGATAACAGATTTTCAAACATTGACAAGTTTTGGCGAAATGAACATTATTTTCATATCTTAGATATTTTTCCAAGGATGGAAGAATTCTCCTGCCTTGATATTGGTTGCGCTATCGGAGACGGCTGTGAACTTTTACAAAAAGAATTTCCACAAGCAAAAATTACAGGGGTCGATATAAGTGGTACCGGAATACAAAAGGCTATGCAAAAAACAGATTGTATTGAATATTATATTTTGGATATTCTGAAAGATCCAATAGCAACAAAATACGATTATATCACAATTATCCAAACGTTAGAGCATTTTGATAAACCTTTTTTTGTAATCGATAAATGTCTGCAATATGTAAACAAATCTCTAATTATAAGCGTCCCTTATAGACAGAAAGTATCTTCCCCGGGTTTGATAAATAAATCTGAACACAGATGGTCATTTGATGAAGACATATTTAGAGATTACAACCATAAAGTAGTAAAAGTATCAGATTTTATAAAATCCACCGATGCTAAATGTATTATATATCAGATTTTCCCCCAATAATCGAGGTTTGAATGAAAATAACGTTTATCTTGCCAGGGATTGACATATCCGGCGGTGTTAAAAGTACACTGGAATTGGCCAACCGATTATACAAAAGGGGGCACCAGGTAAATGTTATTTACTCAGTAACACCTTGGCAATTAGAACATAAAAACCGTGATTTTAGAACCAAAATTAAATATATTTTGTCATATCTCAAAGGTAGATTTGCTTCCGAACACATAAAATGGTTCGATCTGAAAGCCAATCTTATACAAGCCCCTTCCCTGAAAGAAAAATATATCCCTGATGGTGACGTAATAATAGCGACATGGTGGGGTAATGTTTACGATGTAAATAGTTATAAATCGGATAAAGGTGAAAAATTTCATTTTATAAGAAGTTATGAAACATGGTGCGGCCCGGAATATCTTGTGGACAGATGTTATTCTCTGCCTCTTCACAAAATAGCTGTTTCGAGTTATCTTAAAAAACTTATAGAAACAAAATTTAAGGTTCCCGTATTCGGTCCTTTGGAAAATGGTTTGGATTTTGAAGTTTTCTACAAGGAAAAACAGGGTTTTGAATGCAATACGCCAAAAAGAGTTGGATTGATGTACAGAAGGGATACCGTAAAAGGCGCAAAAGATGGTTTAATAACACTGATTAAAGTTCAGAAAAGAATGCTGGATATCCAGATAGTCTTATTTGGTGAACCTCCGACTATTGAGGATGAAAAACTCATAAAAAATCTCAAAAATGTTGAGTTTCATGAATTACCCTACGGAGAAAATTTGCGAAATATCTACAGCTCACTTGATATTTTTCTTTTTTCCAGTCATTTTGAGGGATTCGCCGCCCCTTCAATGGAAGCAATGGCATGCGGAGTTGCGTGTGTGCTTACGGAAGTTGGGGCTTTTGAGGATGTCACGATTCCAGGTAAAACTGCCTTGACTTCTCCTCCTAAAAAAACAGAAGAATTATATAACAACCTTCTTAAGTTATTATCTGACGAACAAATGCGAAAACAAATAGCCGAACAAGGCTACAATTATGTTCAAAAATTTACTTGGGACAAAACTGTAACCACGCTCGAAAACGTTTTTTTTGAGCACCTTAAGATAAAAAATGTAAAATGAAGAAAATGCCTATACATATTTTGATTGCATTTCGTTCCTTTTGGTGGTTGTTGTTTGGCCTGCATAGAAAAAAACTGCAAAAGATTTGGGGTGCATATAAATTTGGCGGCATCAGGTTATGCTGGTATATCGCGATAGAAAAATTTGGTAGAAATTATTCATATGACCACAAACAAAACCAGCTTTCGCCAACGCAGAGTAAATATGTTCTCACGAAATGTATTATCAAACCGCTTATCTCGATAATCGTTCCTGTTTATAAAATTGATTGTAAATGGCTTGATAAATGCATCAAATCGGTTATCAATCAGCATTGCGGTAATTGGGAACTTATATTGGTGGATGATGCGTCACAAAAATCTGATTTGAATCAATTAATGGATCGCTGGGCAGCAAAGGAAAAACGTATCCGGGTCTATTATTTGAAGGAAAATTTGGGTATAGCAGGGGCCACAAATTTCGGAATACACAAAGCAAAAGGTCAATTCATAGCTTTTCTCGATCACGACGACGAACTGACTGAGGACGCTCTTACCTGGGTGACTTTTGCGTTGAACAAAAATCAGGATGCATTGTGGTTGTATTCTGATGAGGATTTAATTTCTGTCGAAGGCAAATGCCATAGCCCTCGTTTCAAACCAGATTTTTCGCCAGAATTTCTCTTGTCAAATATGTATACATGCCATTTCCGCGTTTACTCGGCAAAGGTACTGCGTAATGCAGGAGGCCTTAGATTGGGTTTTGATGGTTCTCAGGACCATGATTTAGATTTGAGGCTTTCAGAGATAATACCGAAAGAAAAAATTATTCATATTCCGCGAGTTTTGTATCATTGGCGGGAAGTTCCTGGCTCAGCGGCTATTGGCGTTGAAGCAAAACCTAAGGCCCCATCTGCTGGAAGAAAAGCTGTGGCTGACTCTTTGGAACGACGTGGCATAAAAGGCAAGGTTACTTCTTACGAACTTTGCTCTACAATATACAGAATTGAATTTGAACCATCCAGTTTTCCTGAAGTCAGCATTATAATACCTACGAAAAACGCTTTTTCATTGGTAAAAAGATGCATTGATTCGGCAAGAAAGTTTACGAATTATCCTAATTATGAAATTGTAATTATAAATAACGCGTCCGATGACATTGATTTTCTGGAATATTTAAAAAAGGAACAATCTGAAAAAAGAATAAAGGTTATAGACTATGCAAAATCCTTTAATCATTCCGAAATAAACAATATTGCTGTTAATTCGGTTGACTCTGAATTTGTTGTCTTCATGAATAACGACATCGAAATTTTTTCAGAAAATTGGCTGGAACAATTAGTTGCGGTTACCGAACTTGACGAATCTATCGCGGTTGCGGGTGGATTACTTGTGTATCCCAACGGAACTGTCCAGCATAGCGGCATAATTCTTGGGATAAACCGTTTCGCGGGACATGCCCACAAGCATATTCACAGCGGCCTGCCGGGGTACCTTGGCCGATTGCACACACTTCAGGAAATGTCCGGCATTACTGCCGCATTGGCGCTTGTACGTCGATCAAGTTTTAAGCATGTCGGTGGGTTTGACAGCAGCCGTTATCCAACGTTATATAACGATGTTGATTTGTGCATACGCCTTAGAAAAAATGGATACCGCTGTATTTACAATCCTATGGTAAAAGCTATTCATTACGAAACAAAAACCCGCCCTGTTCAGCCAGAAGACTGGGCGTACAAAAAGCGATTAAGAGATGATTACGCTGAAATACTTAACAGTGACCCTTTTTATAATCCCAATTTATCCCTCAGCAACGAGCAATTTCGAGGTTTTAGAGCTTTTCCAATTGAAAAACAGATTCCTGAATTATCAAATATCATAGAGGAATGTTGTGCCTGAATCAACGGTGAATACAATAGCTGTTTTAATTCCCACGTTAAATGCAGGTGAAAGTTTTCAACATTTACTTTGCTGCTTGCAGCAACAGACCTTAAAACCGGCACAAGTCATTATAATTGACTCCGTATCCACTGATAAAACTACAGAAATAGCCGAAAAACAAAACTGTAAAGTGATTAAAATAAATCGTTCTGATTTTGATCATGGAACCACAAGAAATCTGGCTGCGGCTAAAGCAACTGGCGAATTTATAATATTTCTAACACAGGATGCCATCCCCGCCGACGAAAATATGATAGAAGAATTGATAAGACCGATGCAAGCCGATCCCAACATAGCCGTATGCTATGGTCGTCAATTACATCGACCAGATGCCAAGCCGCTGGAACATTTTGCGAGAGAATTTAATTATCCTGAAAAATCCCTGCTAAAAACCAAAAACGATACCGAGACACTGGGTATAAAAACTTTTTTTTGCTCAAACTCCTGTGCAGCCTACAGACGCTCTATTTTTGAAAAACTTGGCGGATTCAAAAACAACGTAATCACAAACGAAGATATGCTGTTTGCGGCAAAGGCCATTCTCAACGGTTATTCGGTTTATTATTCGGCTGCCGCAAAGGTTTATCATAGTCACCCCCATTCCTTGCCCCAGACATTTAAGCGTTACTTTAACATCGGCAGGTTTTTTGCCGACAACCGCTGGCTTATCAAATACGCCAGACTTGGGAACTACGGTGGTGAAATGTTAAAAACAGGCATAAAAACATTCTGGAAAGAACGAAAGCCGCAATATATAGTGATGCTGCTTATTGAGTTTGTTATCAAAGCGGTCGCATACAAAACCGGCTGGTATTACCAGCTATTATCTTCCACATATTTGCAGGCAAAATGCCTTAAATTTTGACCGTGGTATTTTCAGGCATAAGATAAAGGCTTTTTTTGAGCAACGTCCCCGACAGGATTCGAACCTGTAACCTTCGGCTTCGGAGGCGAGTCGCGAGGTTCTATAACCCCGTTGCAAACAATAGTTTATGAACACAAGTCTTTCGTGCCTAACAAGTTAGTTAGACAACATCCGACATGCTAAGACCGCCGATGACACCTGTCAAGAGCAAAGTTATAAGATCGGTTATAAAAAACCTAAATTTAGGACTTTTATTTCGGATTTAGCATTATATGGGTACATTACATATACCTACAGAATAATTTTTATTGCTTAATATTGCTTAATAAAGCCGCAATTTTTGTCCACCCTAAGTATTTACAAGCTTCAAACCGAAGGTGACCGGCTACGATTTCATAAAAACCATCTTTTTGTTCAACTAAAATTGGCTGAAGAAGCCCTCTTTCTGCAATACTTTCCGCCAGCTGCTTAATGTCAGTAATATCGCTTATAGGCCCTGCATGTCGAATCTTTTCCAGCGGAATTTGAAGAACATTTTCTAATGGTCTTATGTTTTTCGCTACTTCATCCATAGCGGCTCTATATGAATATACATAAGGAATTGCAAGGTCAACAGAAGACGTTTTTTGAATAGTTTCAAATATCTCCTTTTCAATATTATATGCAATTTCAGCTCTATCTTGAACTTTTGTTTTATATCGCAATCTAAGATACACGCCGTAGTCATATAGATTAGAGCGAATATATGGTTTTGTTCCTGTTGCCTGAATGATATCCCGTGTGATATTTTCGGCTGCGTTAAGCAGTATTTCTTCTGCTTTTTCCCAATCAGAATTATAAGTTATTCGAACAACTACTTCATCAAGTATATATGCAGCTTCTTGTGATACCGTGTAGTTAATGGCGACATTGGTAAATAGCATCGCATTTGGTATGAGCACTCTTCTACCGACAGCTTCTTCGCTTGTAATACTACCGCCTACTTGATTCAATGTTAAATACATTGCGCCAACATCCTCAATGTCGCCGGTAAGATTAAGATTGGGGAATTGGACTCTGTCGCCTGGTCTGATAGACCTTTTTAAACAAATCAATAGCCAAGCAACTAATCCGCTCAGCGGGGTCTGAAGTGACAAACCCAATAATAAACCGCCGAATATACTAAAAAAACTGATAAAAGCTGTTAGTTTTCCAAAACCATAAATTGCAATCAGTCCAATTATTAAAAAGGTTGCAATTCTGACGGGTTTCTTTAACATTTCTATTTCGACCGCTGGTTTTTTTTGTGTATAGATATATTGCCGAATCAAGATAGCAACAAAACTCGAGATGGCAAAGCTTAATGCAATAAAAGACAAAGTGCCAAATAATTTGGAGTGTTGAAGAGACTTATTAAGATGTGGCGATAAAAAAAATAATAAAGCAAAAAGACATGTAATCGAAATCCACCATACAAAAGCTATAAGACTATTATTGTTTTCTTTACATTTCATAGATAGTTCCTTTTTTATAAGTGAAAGTCATCATTGGCTTCAGGTTGATAGATAATTTTATGAACATAGATATTATGTCGAATCCTATCACCTTCCTTTTTTCCGATAAGACACATACCAATCCATGAAAATATAGAAATCTGCCCTTTAGTTGTATCTGCTTGCTCAGGATAAACCAAATTTAAAGTTACATTTTTTTCCTTGCCGGTTAAAACAGTAAATTTGGAATTCATAGTAATGATATTTCGGGGAACTAATAGCAAAGGCCGAATATCTGCTCTTTTCAATAGATGCCAAAATTTTGCAAGAAGCGTCTTTTTAACACGTCCTTTTCTTTTTTGTTCCTTAAAAGATATAAGAAGACGATAGAAATCGTTTTCGGATAATGGAATACATTTTTGCTTTCCATAAATTGAGGATAAGAACTGCTCGACATGAGATTTTCTAAACTTCCATGCTCTAAAATAACGCGCAACCAATTTAAGTTTTTTCATAGATTGTAATCTCCTTGAGCTTCCGGCTGATATAATATTTCGGCTATTTTCACCCGTCCGCCTAAATTATCGCCTGCACTGCGGCCTAACACCAACAGCCCCATGGGGGTCAATACAGATATGTTAAATTCTTCCGAACTTTGTTTGAATGTCGTTAGAGCCGTCATCGGAAACACAATGGTAAAAATCATTTCTTCGAGACTTTTTACGTCTTGCAGCTTGATTTTGGAATTCATTGTGACGCGATCTGGTTCGATAATTTCCGAAGGAACCACAACTGCTGTTTGGAGAAGAGACTGTAATTTTTCGATCCAAATTTTAATATTGCTCTTAGAATCATTTGCAGTAATTATTAAAATTTCCAATCGCTCTGCGTCAAATTCTGTAACTTTTATTTTTTCTTTTTTAAGAATATATGACATTGTTATCTTTCCTTAACTTATTTGTTCAAGTGTCACCTCTCCAACATCAGTAAGATTTGAAACAATAATGTAAATACCTTTACTTTTGTATTCAAGGTATAGATTTTCGATGTCGAATGCTGTCTAAATTTCGGAAGTGCGGCTTGTTTGGCTTTAATTAGATAGTCTGCCATAGTTACAAAATGTAATGTTTCATTAGTTTCGAATAATACCATTTCGATATTCCATTTAGACATAATATACCTCCATCGACACTGTTAAAGAGAGCAGACGCCATTCGACTCAGGCTGATATAATATGGTATTAATCACAAAATGTTTTCTGCCTTGTGATGATTTTAATTTAAGTACGTCATTTACATGTCGTCCCAATAATGAAATTCCCAAATAGCTTAATATTGATATTTTATTTCGATTTGGATTTGCATCTTCAGGAAAAACCAAGCTGCAATTAAATGTTTCATTATCGGTCAGAGATTTTAGCCTTACAGAGGAACACATAGTAACAATGGTGGGCTTGATTTCTCGCCAATCGACAATTTCACTTCTTCGTAGCCGTCCCTCTAACAAGTCGAATAAGTTTTGTTCTTCTTTACTTAGTTTTTTAGGGCGGTAACTTGTAATAAGCTCTTCAAGTCTTTTTCTATCATAATTCGTGATATATATTGTCCGCTTTTTCATATAGCTATCCTCCTGTTAAATTATTCGTATAAATTCCCCTCAAATTCGGGCTGATATAACATCTTTTTAACTTTAAATTTACGCTTACCCTTTGGAACTTGCCATTCGATAATATCTCCAACTTTGTAGCCCAATAAAGCAGTACCAATTGGAGACAAAACAGAGATTTTTCCTGCATCTAAATCAATATCAGAAGGAAAAACTATTTGATAGGAAAGCTCTTCATGTGTTTTTAAATCTTCAATCATAAAGCGGCTATTCATAGTCACAATATCGCGAGGAACCTTGTCTGAAGAAACCATCTTAGCTTTTTCTATCTCATTTTTAAGTTTCTCGATATAATTTTGATCCTTAGAGTTATCTTTTTCTAAAGATTTAAGCATTTCAGTAAGCCTTTCATAGTCATATTTAGTGATAAAAAGCGTTTTCTTATTTCCCATGTTTCTACCTTTCTTTATATGTAAACTATGAATTGTTTAGATTAGCGCAACCTTTGTAGGCATTCTCCTGTCATCAGGTCAGAAAGAAATTTGAAATATTTAAATTTCTTGCATATTGTTTTCATTTTTGCTTCACCTACATTTTTCGATTAACATTTTTTAATCGTCACAACTTATAATGTTGGTTTGCTTCCGGCTGATAAAATATGTTTGATATTCGCAATTGCACCTTTTTATTATTATTGGTATTAACGACCTCGACTTTAGCTCCTGTCTTTGAACCTAAAATTGCAATCCCCATATCAGAAACTATGGAGACCTTGTCGTTGCCAAAAGAAGCGTCTTCTGGATAAGCTAACCAAAATTCCATATTTCTTTTATTGCCTAAATCAGTAACGCAGACTTGACAATTCATTGTTATCAAGTACGGCGGAGCCTCTTTTTGAGGGATAACATTAGTAGCGTCAAGTTTGGCTTTGAGTTTACCCAATAACTCCATATCTGATTTGGGCCAATTTTTAGCTTTGCGAATCAGACCTTGGAGCCGTTTTTTATCATAATCTGTAATATAGAAAGCGGGCGTTTTCATAATTATATCCTTATATCAATCAAATGTTCAATGCTCTGCATAAACGCTGAATATTGCAGACAATAATAGGGCATTTCCAGAGAATAATATATGGGGAATATGCGTAATAAAATTCCGCAAATGATGCAAAACCGGAAATGGTGAAGATGATTGTAAAAAGGTTTTTAGAACGAAGCTTATTTTGATTAAACGAAATAGTAACATTTTAGTATCCTTTACGTTAGAAGAAATAATGGCTTATCAGAAAAACCGAGATAAAATATGTTTGTTGAAACAAACTGTAACCTGTTTTTTTATTAAACGTTTTTGTTTTATTAGCTTTCATCTATTTTTCTTCGATTCTAATGCCTTAACATTAGCAATTCTGCTAAAGGCAAAAAAAAAGGCCAGCTTTTGGCCGGCCTTTGCTTTCATTTAAGGCTGGCGCATCATGGAATATGCGCAAAAATACTGTTGCAGAAATTAACCATTGTTAAAAATATCATATTTCCTATTTCCATAAAAGCCCTAAGTCTTAGGCCGTAAAACACTTATATCAATTTGTCATTTGTAAACCATTAAACAACTATACTATAGCACAAATTAAAAATATGTCAAGCCCTCGAACAATTGAGATTTGCTTATTTATTGTACCGTTTTTATTTTATACTGACTTGGCCGTTCATCAGCATTGGTAAAAGCCAGTCGCGTAATTCAGCGAGTTGCTGATTCTCTTTAATAATTACACTTTTTTGTTTTTCAATACCAATCATAATTTTAGCGAATTTACCAAGAGTTATATCATCCGGGATTTCAGAAGTGTATTTTTGAATCCCAATAAATACCAAGCCCAAAATATTTGTGCCGTTTGTGTATCCTGCCGCATATTTATGAAAATGGTTTGTATTAAATAACCGGTGTAAATAATATTTCAGGTTTTCTTTTTTAACTTTTATCGAGTTGACATGGTGAGATGAAACTATGTCACCCTTAAAAATATCTGGTATCAAAAATGCTTTTCCGATAATATCATTATCATAGTCTATAGCTGTTTGCTGTGTGTTGCACATTACTAAATCGAATGGTTTTAATATTTTTTTTTCGTTATAAGGTCCAGAATATGTTTTTAACCCGCTGTGCTTATAACTGCCGTCTATATTGAATGAGGCCAGATTTATCATAGGTATCCCCTTCCCATTTATGGTGCTTGAGCTATATGAGACACCTCTATTGGAATCAAAGTATTTTCCGATCTGACTTACTTCCCATCCAGCGGGGATTTTTCGCTTGAGCTGTTTATCATAGACCATTTTTCCGCCGGAGGATTTATAGGGTTTGCCGTTTTTGTCAGGAAAATCAAACTGGACAAACCAATAATCATATAGCGTCTTGGCCATTGCTTCTAACTGGGCATTGATGCGATTGTTTAGTCCTATTTTGCTATCTAAAGTATAAAGCAAATCCCCAATCCTTATCTGACGTGGCATATTAGGGAAATGGATTTTAATTAAATCAAACATTTTTGCGGAAATACCAAAAACAGTACTACCTGAAGTTTTATTAGCAATTTCTTTTTGGCCTGTTTCGGACTGCAAATAATATTTCAAGTATTTGTTATATATTTTCCCATTTGCGCGGAGACCAAACAGTCGCTGACTTAAGACTATCTTTTCTTCTGAATCCCATAATAACGCTTGTCCAGCAGGTGCTTCTGAAGTCAATAAAACATCGCCTCTTTTTACCTCAACTTTCATCCATTTTTTATATAGAGCTTCGTTTACATAACGAATACTATCAAGTTTATATAAGCCATCAAACTTTACATTATCTGCTGAAATAGCTCTGTAACCAAAGGTTGACCATTCACTGCCAAGTTTTTTAGGTGTTTTACCTCTGTAATCAATAATTTTATCCAAGCAATTTGAAATTACATCTGACATTAATATCTTACTCAAATCGCACCCCCTCTAATTGTTTTCTTATCTCTTTTTCCAGTTTTCTGGATTCGGCAAAGAGTGATTCCAGATTATCCGTAAAGCCGGTCATTTTGGCTTTGAACTCATTAGGGGTTATATCGACGTATTCAATTTTGACATCGAAATACTGCCCGGCACTTAGCGAATAATTTTTAGATTTGATTTCATCGTAGGAAACCACCACCGAGAAATCATCTTTAGCTTCCTTGTTGTTGAAAGTGCTGATAATCTGGTTTTCTTCGTTTTCGGAAAGAAGCGTTTTTTGATTTTTGCCTTGTTTAACCTTAGTACCCAAATTGGAGGCGTCTATTAGAACGACATCTTCCTTGTTTTCTTTATCAAGAAACAAAATCGAAACATTTGTGCCGGTTGTGGCAAAGATATTGCTGGGCATTGAGACAACACCGGCAAGCATTTTTTTATCGACCAGTTTTTTGCGAATTTTCTTATCAATGCCGCTTTGGGCGGTGATAAAGCCAGTAGGTACAACCACAGCGGCTTTGCCCTTACCAGCCATAGAATAAATGATATGCTGCAAGAACAACTGGTAGATTGCCATTTTATCTTTTGCCTTATTAGGGATATTGGGAATCCCGGCAAAAAAGCGTTCATTATTTTCTTTTTTATCGAGGTCGTCGCGATAATCGCTGAAATCCATTTTAAAAGGCGGATTTGAGACGATGTAATCAAAATTCATCAGGCCCTTACCATTTTTATGATAAGGAAGTTGAATTGTATTACCTTGAATGATGTTCGGCAGCGAATGGACAAGATTATTCAATATCAGGTTAAGACGCAGCAGAGTGGATGATTTTTGAGAAATATCCTGCGAATAGATAGTGCAGCGGTCTTCACCGATGGCATGGGCAAGATTCATGAGCAAAGTTCCAGAACCAGCCGCAGGGTCATAACAGGTTACATTTTTAACCTTTTTCGTTACCAGAATGGCTGCCATAATTTTGGCCACAGCGTGAGGGGTATAGTATTCGGCATATTTGCCGCCGTTGTCTTTGTTGTAATCCTTAATCAAGTATTCAAAAATAGTGGCATAGAAATCATATTTCTGGTTGAAAATGCCCTCGAAGCTGAATTTAACGAGTCTATTGATAATTGCTTTGCAAAAATCATCCCGTCTGGAAGGGTCTGAGATATATTCACTAACCCGGTCAAAAAGTGTAACTTTGTGGCCGCCTTCTGTTTTGATTGCGAAAATATCGTTATTAGTTATGGCAATATCCCGCAAGGTATCATCGAAAAGTTTGGCAAAGTCCTGCTCGTTCTGTCTGTCAAAGAGTTCAGCGATGAAGTGTTCGGGCTTGATCCGGGCAGTATCAGGCCCAATGCGGCGAAGCAGCATTTGAAAATCTTCTTCCGGCATGTCTTTGACGGCACGTTCCCATTTATCCGCATTTGCCAGCCGAGGGTTAATTTTTTTGGTCTCGAAGGCGAATTTATCATTAAGGAATTTATAAAGAAAAGCCTGTGTGATAATTTTGAATTCATTGCCGTCATTACCAAGCCCATAAGAAGCGCAGACGGCTTTGAGGTTATCAATCAGTTCCTTTGTTTTTCGTTCAAAGTCAATCGCTATCATGCTGCCCGTCCGTTAAATTCGTTGACGTATTCATTTACCACCAGATTGTTAACGTCATCAGCGGTTTTTGAATTGAGGTTTATTTTGTTTTTCGTTTCAAATTGGTCAATCACCAGCGGAGCCATCAGGCGGCTAAGATAACTTTCGTGATTAAGAAGCCGTGTATTTTGTAGAATTTGTTGGTCTGCGCCAGTTTTTATACCCATAAGAGCATCGAAAATTTTGCGTTCCTGATTAGAAAATATTGAGTTTTCTTTTAACCGCTTATGAATGCGAACGAATTTTTTATCGTTCTGGTATTTTTCTTTGAGCCGGTTATTGAGCCGATTCAGTTCTTTAACTTTTTCATGGATTTTACGCAGTGTGCCGATATTGGCGTTCATTTCTTCCTGAGTAACCTCCGAGAGGTTTTTTTTCTTGAACAGCCGCTGAAGTTCCTCATAGAGTGATACAAATTCGGGGTCTGCTTTATCAAAGTTATCAGCCAAATCTTCCCTCGTCCTGCGGAGAATATCTTTCAATTCATCGGCCAGCTTTAATTCTTCTTCTGAAATTTTTCTAAAAGCAAAATAGACGTCTTCCAACGCAATGTTTAACAGATTAAGGGTTTCCACCTTATTTTCCATTGACTCTTTCAAATTTAAGAGATCCAAACGTCTGCTAACTTCCTGATATAGGATAGAGAGTTTCTGGAAGTCTATTTTATCCAGCATGTCATAATGACCAAGAAGCCGTATAACATTATATAAGCTTCGCGCTAAGCCAAGGGCTTTTTTGATTTCCTGAATTTTTTTGCGGTCATCTATCTGGCTTATCTGCTGCGAGAAAATTTCAGCGTTTTCGGTATTAAACTCGAAAAGGGTATCTTTGATTGTCTCAATGTCTCGTTCGATTTCTTCCTTTGATTTGAATAGATTTGAATAACGTTCCATTTCATCGCCTAATTCGGCATTAAGTTCATCGAGGTAGGCTTTGTTGGTAGCGTCAAATTCCGAGCGAATGTCAGCAAAATCGACGACATAGCCGTAGCGGAATTCATTATATGGACGATTCACCCTTGTCAGCATCTGCAAGAGATTGTGTTTTTTAGTTACACGGCCAAGATAAATCTTTTTCAGGCGTTTGGCATCAAACCCGGTCAGCAGCATGTTGAAAACAAACAGAAAGTCAATTTTACCAGCTTTGAAATCCTCTACCCACTGTTTACGGTCGTCCTTAGTACCAATGTCATATAGTATCAAAGCCGCAGTTTTTACCTTATATGCCTCTTTTGAAGTAGTGTCCGATGCCAGATATTTTGACTCAAATATCTCAAACATTTTTTTTGCTTGGTCGGCACTGTCACAGACGACCATGCCACCAATGGAGTTATCATCAAAAGTTCTGCGGCTTTTTTCAAAATCCTCAATGATATAATCCAGCATCGGCTCTACAAACTGTTTATGGGCATATATATCCCGCTTGTCAATATCGCCCTGTTTTAGTTTGACGCTATCTAATATTTGCGCCAATTTCATTTTATAGCTGGTTTCTATTTCTTCACGAATCAACCGCAATGTGTAACCGTCTGCTATTGAGGCGTTATAATAATATTTATGAATATAATCACCAAAAAGCGATCTTGAATTGAAATCATCCCCCAATAGCGGCGTTCCGGTCAGGCCAATCTTAATTGCGTTTCTGTCAGATTCATTAAGATTTGCCAGAAAGCTGCCTTTGGGATTGTAACTGCGGTGAACTTCATCGAGAAAATAAACCCGCTGAATATTAATATCATAGTCTTCGGTACGGACTACATTAGGGTCGTCCTGAAATTTATGAATATTGACAACCGTGATTTCCGGCAGACCAGAAGCGTTATGGATTGCAGTTGTTGACTTGATGGCTCTGGCAAATTCATCTTTTGAATCGACCGTATGAACAACAAGTCCCCGGCTTGTAAATTCTCTTTTAGCCTGTATAAGTAAATCTATACGGTCAACTATGAAATAAAATTGAGGAATGATATGATTTTTTTGGAAATAATCGGTTAGAAATTTGACATTATAATAGGCCAATGCGGTTTTGCCGCTGCCCTGAGTATGCCAAATAATACCTTTTTTTACACCGTCATCGAGTTTGGCTTCAATAGCTTTGGTCGCAAAAATCTGCGGGTATCGCATGATATGCTTTTCAATGCCGTTTTCTTCTTTAACATAGGCAATTGCATACTGCAAAAGGAAAGACAGCCGCTCTTTGCTGAAAAGTGAGGTTGATAGACGATTTGTTGGAGTATTCGGGTCTTTGTTAGTTAGGAATTCGGGATTATATTTGATAACAGCCAAATTATTGTCTTTGAGAATATAATTTTCAATTTCCTCGTCTTCGTCTTTTAGTAGAATAGATAAATCAAGGTCGTGTTCTTCTCTAAAATAATTAAAAACAGGTTTATTGTATGACGGCGAAGCATAAAAAGCACCCTCGACTTGCAATGGTGATTCGTTGTCATACTCCATATTGTTGGAAAAAACCATCAATTGAGTTACGTTTATAAATTTTCTGAATTTCTTATTTTGAAACCGCCTGTTGATCCGGTCTCGCTCAGCTAAAATACCTTCTTTATTATTTGGCTTTTTCACTTCAATAAAAATAAGCGGCATTCCGTTGATTAAAAGGGTAACGTCCGGTCTAAATTCGTCATCACCATTTTTATAGGTCAGTTCCGTGACAACATGAAATGAGTTTTCGTGGAAGTGCTTAAAATCAATAAGTTTGATTCCTGATTTTTCAATCAGACGTTCATAGAACGCATGACCTAAATCTTCGTTATCCAGCAACAAAGAAACATCTGCCAATAAGCGGTCGATGTCATTATATTCGATGTCGGCATCCCTGTTGATTTTGAAAATACTTTCTTTGAAAATCTCTGGAAATATATTGGTAGATTCGTCCCAAACCACGTTTTTCAATGAAAGATACTGATAGCCCAGATGGGTGAGGTGTAATATAGAAGGAATTTTTACCCTTGTATCTTCATTAAATGTCATTTTGCCTCTTTCGTCTTTTAACTCTTTGAGGATCTGCTAACGCCCAGAATGGGCTAATAATACCCAAATTAACAGCTAAGTCAATTATTATTAAGACATTATGCCATTTTTCCAATGGCTAACAACGGTATCCCCTCAATATCAGACTGCTCGAAACAGAATGCTCGCTTGAACCGGGTTAAAACGCTGTCAGGGTTGCCATATATCTTTTTGCTGGCTTTTTTGAACTCTTTTGGGGTTAAACTACCGAGGTATCGGCATAAATACGCCCATTCAGCCGGATCAATACCGGGGTTCAGATTGCACCATACGCCGGTTTCGGCTACCGATGGTTCGGAAAACAGAAATCCTTGGGGTTGATTCTTTTTAGCGGTTTGCATTTGCCACTTCCTTTCACTAAAATACTTGTTAATAAATAGCTTAGAAGGGCTTAGGAGGGACTTAGTATGAAACCAGAGGTCGGTGCCACCCATATGATGGATAGATGGATATATAATATGTCGGAATCACCGGCTGTCAAGGAAGATTTTTGACGAAGTTGGCCAGATTTGGCAGAATTAGTTTGCTGTTAGCATTTTTTGGCAGGGGTTACAGCATTCAATCCAACGAAGTAAAAACTCATAAGTTTTTAACAATAACAGGTTTATGTGAATAGTTGTTTTGTTTCGATTTTGGCATAAAAATTGCACATTCGGTTTTTGTTCGGGTACGTTATCCGAATAAATATCGTGGCTTGGGGGCTGCGGTCGCTCAAGTCTTAACCGAATACCGGCGGAGCCGGGAAACCCCCTTTTCATGGAGGGAAATAACATATGGGTACTGATTACTCACCAAATCATTTTTTAAGGCAAATCCCTAACTGTTTATTGGAAATTTATTTCCAAAAGCAAGGTATCACCCCAACCGTTCTTGTTGAGACCGAGCAAGAAAACGGGGAAAAAGTTGCACAATCGGTCAGGGTTTCTGAACTTGACGAAAATTGTGTCGCTCCTATCCTTGCTCTTATCGAATCCCAAGATAATGATAGACAAGCTGAGATCGAAAAAGATTTTCGTGACATAAATGAGCGGGCATGTAAAGCAGGTATTGAATGTCTTATTGAGGAGTCTCGTTGGGAAGGACATGACTTGGATATTGCCGACGACCTCGAAAAAATGGGCAACCATTATGAACGAGCAATGTGGGTATTCCTTAGCCACCCTACAGTATTTGCGCATTCTGGTAATTTCCAAAGAATGGACAGCATAACTTTCAAAAAAGCCTTTGCGTGGAAAGGTTTAAATCCCCGCCAGCTTGACGATGAATTAGAGGACTTCAAGCAAAAAATGATAGATCATTACAAAAATGAAGGCAGAGGCAAGCATTGTAAAGTAGAAGTTCTCAAACGCATAATGCCTGAACGCTATTGTTATTTTGTGTATCTGGAAGACTATGGCGATATTCTGAATGAGTTTGAAGGTGATGAGTTTAAGCGCAGGGCTATTAAACCAGCATTTGAAGTTATATTTGTTTATCACCCTGAAAGCGGGCGCATTGAAACAAATGCCAAAGGCCGCAAAAACCAGATTAAAAAACTTCATGAAGCATTTTGTCAAGGAATTTTGGAGATGGATAAACTTCCTGACAAAGACAGTAACATGTACGATCTCGAAAAACTTAAAACTCGCTTTAATTTTATGCCTCGTGACCCTCAAGATAACATAGCTTCGGTAAAATTAAAATTTATTGAAATGGAAATAGGTCATTTCAGCGGTAGGCGAATAAGTTTCACCGATAATGGTAGCCGGTCTGATATTTACAATCTTATTGATGATGCTCTAAAAAAAGAAAATATAACGCTTGATATTATTACGATCACTAAAGCAAAAATACAAATAACATTCCGAAAAATGGCTGATGAGAAAAAGGCCAAAACTGTTACATTTGAGATAGGCACTCCTGATCGTTGCAACCTAAAAGATTCACCTATTCATCAGATAGGTTGGAAATATATTGAAAAATGGGAGTTTGCTTCAGATGAAACTATCGAAGTTGAAGAAGACGATTCAGAGCCTGAGGCGGAAGCGGAAATGGCTACAGTATGAAATTACTTGAATATCTTGAAAAACAGGCAAAACTTTCTGAAAATTTACTTATCAGCTATGACGAACTTGCGAGATGGCCTACGCAACAAATAGAGCAATCTCAGCAACTTGGGTTTCTTATACAAACCAATGACGCTGATGGAATCATCTGTCACCAATGTTCTGAGCATTGCTGGAAAGATGTTGAAATTAGGGAAAAGAACGGACAAAAAATAGGGGTAGCCCATTGCGAGGCAGAAGATACTGCTGGATTGATACCTGTCAAAATTGAACGACTTCAGCAATGGAAAATCAATGCGGTGAAGTTTCTAACAAAGACTAAACCAATAAGCACCAAAGAATCACCATCCTCAAAAACTCCCAAAAAACGCCCAACACAAAAGGAAATGGCGGATAGAAATCGTTCCATTGCTTTGGCAGCAGCAAAATTCCAAACGTCACATGGCCGATTACCTAATGTAGATGATATAGTGCGAGAGACGAGTTACACTCCAAAACAAATATACCATACTGATCCTTATAAAGAAGGTAAAATTGCTAAAAATACCGCAAAGGTGACAAATGAAATAACAGGGTCAAGTGTAGCTTCAAGTGAATATTTTGGTGATAAGTCAACCCAACATACCCGTGCCAAAAAGAGAAGTAAAGCAGATCAGGCCGAATTAGACGCATTCATTGAGGAACAGACCGAAGATAAGAACAGCCGTTATGTAATGAAATAATGGTTTTTATAGATTTTTATGGAGTCTTTATAGAATAGCAAAAAAATCCTGAACATTCATAAGTGATTATAAGGCAGTAACTTAGCTCATTTAGCGGTTGCTGCCTTTTGTTTTTTATCGAATAGAAAGCCTTTTCAAAAACAGACAATTTAATTTTTGAAAGGGCTTGAAAATGTCAGATTTATTAACTGTTTCACAGATTGCCGAGCGGTTCGGCGAACCCCCTCAGCGGGTGGCTTACATCATCCGCAAATTTCGTATCAAACCTAAAACTCGAATAGGCATAATCCGTTTGTTCGAGGACAAGCAGGTCGTTGCTATCAAGGAAGGGTTATACGGAATTCGTATCTACCAAGACCACAATCACGTCACTTTTAGAAGAAAGGAGTCGGCATAATGCTAATACTCTCACGTCAAATCAATGAAAAAATCAAAATTGGGAATGACATTGAAATAGTTGTTGTCGCCATAAAAGGCAAGAAAGTCAGACTCGGCGTTAATGCACCTGAAAGTATTCAAATCATCCGGGACGATGCCAAATGTCACTGTTCTGACCCATCTAAATGCGGCGAAAATTGTTGTGGGGGGCGCAAAAATGGCTGAAACCTTGTTAAGTAGAAAAGAGGTATCATTGCGCTTGAATATCTCCACTCGGACATTTGCTCGCAAAAAGGCCAAATTGATAGCCTTTGGGCTGCAAGCGGTGCAAATCGGGCAATACCCAAAGTTTAGAGAATCATCTTTGGATCGACTTATTCAACGATTAGCGGAAAACGGAGGAGTTGGATGATAGAAACGGTTCTCAACGACATTGGACTTGAATCTGTCAGACCCGAAGGAAATGGCCAGCTGTTATGTATCTGCCCAGATTGCCAGACGAAGCATCTGTATATCAATAGCAACAGCGGTTTGTGGGATTGCAAGCGAGGGTGCGGTGAAGGCAATCTTTTCGAGCTTGTTCGCAAGATTACCGGATGGCCGGATAAACAATGTTTTGAGCTTCTCGAAAATCACGGATGCCAAACGGATGCCGCTCAAGCCGCACCATCAAAGCCGAAAGATATATCATGGTTTACTGGTCAGCTTAGCAATGCTCCCCCGGAAGATTTGCAGAAACTCTGTGAGTTCAAACAGATTCAGCCTGAAGCTCTGCAAAAGTACAGTCCGGCTGTTCACCTTACCGACCCGATTATTTGTATTCCCACCTATACCCCATCAAACGGCGATATATGCGGTTATCTTCGAGTTGGCAAGGAAGGCCAGCTTGTCAAACTCAAAAACGGCAAAGAGGAAAAGTATCCCGCTATCGGCGAACATGGGCTTTACGGTTTGCCCTGGCTGGAAAATGAAAAACCAGAAACGATTATTTTCTGTGAGGGTTGGCGTGATGCTTTGGCGGCAATCGGAGCAGAGTTCTACGCTACCGCATCCAGTGGCGGAGCCTCTACATTCAAGGATAGCTGGCTGCCTCTATTTTGCGATAAAACCGTTTATATCATTATGGATGCCGACACTCCCGGACAAAAGGCAGCACGGCGAGCAGCAAAAAGAATCAGCACCGTTGCCAAGGCTGTTTATATTGTTAGCCTTCCATACACAATTACCGAGAATCACGGCAAAGATTTACACGATTATCTCGTGTGTGATAAAGGTGATATAAAAAAGCTGCTTAAAGAGGCGAAACCGTACAAACCTTGCGAACCGAGCGGCGATGTCATCCTTCTTGCAAACGATGAACCTGATACGGTTGCGGAAAAAATCAATGAGTATTCCCGGATAAAACAAAATACTATTCACCGTTATAACTCTATTGATGGCTGGAGCAGATATAAACATAACAAATACCTCAGAATCGAAGATGAGAAAGAGCTTGAGATATTTATTCGTCGCTGTCTGCGAAAGTGTTTTATCGCTGTTAAGGAAAAACAGGAAGACGGCTCGGTCAAGATAACATACAAACCGTTTAAGCGAAAAAATCAGCGGTTTGTAAGCGATGTAAAAAGTTTTTGGAGTTCGCTCGACGCGGTTTATCTACAGCCAGATCGACACACACCATCGAGCCTTGATGATAGATTTGACCCTGCCTATGTGATACCGCTGAAAAACGGGTTGTTGGATTTTTCTATATATCCTTACAAATTGCATCCTCATACTCATCAGTTCTACACATTCAACTATCTGGATTTTGACTGGCTCGAAGAAAAAGACAGTGATATGTGGGTAGATTTTCTGATTACCGCTACCTGCGGCGATGAGGAATTGTTCCTATTGCTTCAGCAGTGGACAGGCTACCTGCTCAAACATTCATGTGAACAGCAAAAGTTTCTGTTGTGCTACGGTGATGGTGCGAATGGCAAGAGTGTCTTCTTTGATTGTGTCATGGCCTTGCTGGGGCCGCAAAATTGTTCCACAGTGCCGCTGTCAAAGTTCAACGATGTTCATCATCTGACACAAACCTATGGCAAACTTGCCAATATCACAGATGAATCATCCAAAGGGCTTGAGGAAGAAGCTGAGACAGCTTTGAAGCAATATACAGGCGGTACTCAGGTTACATTTAAGCGGCTTTATCAGCAGCCTTTTAGTGCGTATCCAACTGCCAAGATAATGATTGCTACAAACAAACTGCCCCGGTTTGTTGATACTTCCAACGGTATTTGGCGAAGGATACTGCTTGTCCCGTTTGATGCGATAATCCCGGAAGATAAGCAGGATAAACACCTCGCCGAAAAAATTAAAGCCACCGAAATGAGCGGGGTTTTGAAGTGGGCATTGGAGGGATTACGAAGTCTCGAAGAAATGGGCGGATTTATTGAACCCAAGGCATGTAAAAAAGCTCTCGAACAATACAAGCGAGAGATGAATCCGCTTGTTGTCTTTCTTGAGGAAAACTTCGAGCCAAGTTCGTGTGAATTTGACAAAGTTCTGACCAAACAACTGCGTACATGGTATGAGCAGTGGTGCAACGAACACGGATACAAACCCAAAAACGATACCAACGTCGGGATGCAAATCAAAAAATTATGGCCTCAGATCGAGAAGAAGCAACTGCGTCAAGGTGGTGACAGAAGCCGCTACTATATCGGGATGAAACTCAAAACCGATTCGGAGTTTAGCCATGAAGTCTGATTTTCTGCAAATTGTCTCTACCTTGACACTACCTGTCACAACCTTTGGGTGTGACGGAATATCGGCATTATCAGTTGCATTATGGCCGATTTTCAATCTCTGTCACCACTGTCACTACGTTGTAACCATAAAACAGCATATGAAGGAAAATTTAATGAAAAGTATAGATATATATAGGCGTAAGAAAAACAATAGGGAAAAAGGTGGTGACAGTAGTGACGCCTGTGACGCTGCAATTACCGCACAACCCAGCTCAAACGTTCATACCTATACGGCCTGCTGCTACCTGCTCTGGGGAACATATCACCGGCACAAATGGAAAAACCCTAACGACCACCGAGTTTATGACAAGGGCCAAGCCAAGACGATTTGCGTCGAACTGGTCGGTATCGACAAAAAAGACGCTCTTTCAAAACTAAATACCAACGCTTATGAATTTATTGAATGGTGGGGATAAAACTATGACCAGACAATGCCCTGAATGTGAAAGAACACTCGAACTCAATGAAATAAATTTCAGAAAATTTAACGGCTCTTGGCGCAGCAAATGCAGAGATTGCCAGAATAGGCGAAAACGCATTATGTACAGGAAAGAAACAGTAAATAAGCCGGAAAAGCCAAATCCATTCAAGACAGTGCAGGAAGCCAGAGTACAGGCTCAGATTGGCAAATTTGATAAGATTTTCAAACTCTTGAAAAAACTTGGTGTCAGTCCAGATGCCCCTGCGGAATATGTTGACAAGGTTCTCGAAGCGGCGATGCGTAAGACCGCTTGCTGATAAAATTCGTGCCTGAAATAATAGGGTTGTAGGCTCTTTTACAAGTTAATATCGTAGCGGTTAATTATCCGCTTGACTGTTGTATGATGCCAATTGGGATTGTCACGGCATTTGATACCGTCTGTCTCTAATTGTCGGCAGATGGCTCTAAAGGATAGGCCAGACTCTTTCATCGTGATTATGCGGTCGATTGTTTGCTGTTCTGTTATGTTCTCGATGAGACCAGCGAGATTATCGGGATCGACAGCAAAGCCATAAGGCGGTTGTTTGCTCATACGTCTGCCATTGGCCTGATGGCGAAGCATTGCGGCCTTGGTACGTTCTGCTATGCGTTCTCGTTCCAGTTCATCGAGAGCGGCGAATACGGTAAAAACAAAACGTCCTGTGGGGGTGGTGGTGTCGATCTGCTCTTTTAGGCTTATAAGGTCAGCACCGGCATTTTGCAGAATCTCGGCATTGATTATGGCATCCTTTGTGCTGCGGGCGAATCGGGATAGTGAATGGACAACCAAAGCGGCCTTATGCTTACAGGCTTTTTTTAGAGCGGCTTGCAGTCCGGGCCTATTGTCGGCTTTAGAGCCGGATAAGCCTTCGTCGCTGTATGAATCTAAAATTTCGATATTGGCAAATTCACAATAACGCTGACAAGCCTCTAACTGCAACTGGCAACTTTCGCATTGGTCGGCATTGCGTCGGGGACTGAAACGAGCATAGAGAATAGCTTTTTTCATTCTTCCCTAATCAAAGCACCTTTTTTCATTGCCTCGCCGATGTTTGAGTGCTTAGAGTCAAGAATCTGGCTTTCGGTCAGTTCCTGTTCGCTGTCGTCAATGAGGTTCAACACATAGAACGTGTTACTATCAGGCTGGTATCTGATATGCTTGGAACTTTTCAGGCAGCCGTGAAACAGGATGAAACAGTCAAGGCCGTTTTGTGCCAGCTTCTTGAGTTGTCGGATTGTTGTTATGCGTCTGTTTGTCATTTTACACCTCGTCCTCAAATTTAACAGATAAATGGGGTTTAATTGCGATTGATACATCTTGGGCGGCATCGAATAAAATCATTGCTTCATCCCGACTTTCAGACTCGCCGAGTTTACAGGAATCGGTATCGCAGATTTTTTGGTCGTTATCCCATTCTTCTATTGTTATCCATACTGGATACATAGCTAAACCCTTTCAAAATTTACGTTTTTGTTTCTTGTTCTTAACCTTTTCACGTTTGATAGCCGCCATTTCAGCTTTGACAGCGGTCGAGTAACAGGCATCGGCAGGAAGGTAATAGACCTTGCGACAGCCTTTGGCACGCAGACCGATTAGATTAGGCGGCTCAAGGATTATGATAATCTGGCGTACCTTACCGGCTTCTCTCACAAGGCCGTTACTTTCACGGCTGACAGCTTTTTTCAATGGATAAGGCATAATCCGTCCTTTGCTCTCACATAAGACATTGCGGCATCGAATTCACCTCGATATGGGTTGGTATCGCTGAACACCACAAAGGTCTGGTTGGGTGATATACCATCCCATTCGCACATCTTCTGCCACAGTTCATCGGCTCTTGTTTTTGCAAGCTCTTTTAGTGTCATTTCAAGTCCTTTCAAAATTCGGTATCAAACCAGTTTTATATATGTTACTATTGTGAATCCAGAAAGTCAAGATATATTTCTAAGTTTTCAGTAAAATTTTTTACGAGCGGGGAAAAGCTAACTCAAATAGGCTGGTCGCTCGCCTCCGCGCGCGAGGCAAAACCGGTAAAATTGTCGAGTTGTCCTGTTCAAATGTCCCCGTTTGGTGCGGTGCGTCCCCATCACACCGGCTGTTGTCCGCTGATGTCACTGGTTTAACAAAGAGCAAAGCAGATTTTTAGAACGCAAACACACGAATAAAAAAAAATAAGTGGGACTCCAATCCGTCCAGAACCGAACCACGCCCCCAACCGGTCTGTCGATTACCTCCTTACTTAACCCGAAAGCCGAGATACTGATTTTTGAAAAAAGTCACTTTGTTTGACATAACTTTTCGTGCCTGAAAAAATATTAGTAACGATGGAAACAAAAGAGCAGTTCAAAACAAGATTAAAAAATGAAGGACGCTGGAATGAATTTATCGAATATCGTGAAAGCCTTAAAGCAAAAGGTTACGACGCTAAAGGCGCATGGAGTGAGGCTCGTGCAAGATTTGGACTATTGGCACAGAACGCATCCTTGGGCGGAGGTACTGATACTGTGGATACTCCTGCTTCTGATTGCGGGTTTTGCCTTGATGACTGGAAAAATAAAGCTCCCGTGTCAGCGAGACAGGTCGTCAACTGGGTCTTCGATAATATCGACGTCGCAGATGTTAAGCCCGAAGACGCACCAAGCAGCGGAGCATGGAGTTTCTTACAACGGGTGCGAACCTATCCCGACCTTCTCAAAGAATTTTATCGCAGTGTCTGGGCAAGAATGCTTCCCAGCCGTTCTGAAATCGAGGCCAGAGAAAAATTTGAGGATGACGGACGGGAACAGTTACACCTTATCGACCAGATACAGCGGGCGAGGGATAAAGCAAATGGCGAATAGAACACCGTACTACGACCTTGTACCCAAAGACTTTGTGGCGAATCTTTGTTTTCGCAAAGAAATGATCCAGATGGGTTGCACAGACCCAAAAGCGGCTGAGGAACTTTGGATAATGTGTTCCAGAGACCCATTGTTTTATATCAATGCCTTTGTTTTCACCTACGACCCAAGACGCCAACCGTCGGCACTGCCATTTATCACTTATGATTATCAGGATGAGGCGATACTTTCTATTGACGATGCACTCGGCGACCACGACCTGTTTATCGAAAAATCCAGAGATATGGGCGCAAGCTGGCTATCCATATTCGGCTTTGAGTACCGCTTCCATTTCAGAACGCTTCAGTCGTTTCTCTGCGTCAGCCGCAAAGAAGACCTTGTTGACAAGACAGAAGACCCGGACTGTTTGTTCTGGAAAATAGATTTCATACACAAGAATCAACCCGGCTGGTTAAGACCGAACGTCAACCGTACCAAGTTGCACATTTACAATATCGAGAACGGCTCGACGATTGATGGTTCATCCACAACTGGCGATGTTGGACGCGGCGGTCGTAGAACTGCGATACTTCTTGATGAGTTCGCAAGTGTTGACGATGGTCATGCCGTACTTAGGGCGACACGTGACACTACGACCTGCCGCCTTTTTAACTCCACACCCAAAGGTACTGGCAATGCGTTCTATGACATGAAGCAGACCGACGTTGCCAAACTCCGTATGCACTGGAGTAAACACCCAATAAAATCCGCCGGTCGTTACGTCTCTGAAAACGGCGTTGTGAATATCATCGACACTGCTTTTACTTATCCGGCTGATTATGAATTTATCCTCGACGGCAAACTTAGAAGTCCTTGGTATGACGCTGAATGCAAACGTGCAGCCCATGCGATGGAAATAGCTCAGGAACTCGATATTGATTATCTCGGCAGCGATTATCAGTTCTTCGATAGTGTTGTGCTTGATAGAGTTCAAAAAGAGCAGGTCAAAGAGCCGTATCTGCAAGGCGATCTTGATTTTGATATAAATACAATAACGCCGCACGGATTTATCGAAAGAGAAAAAGGTTCGCTGCTATTGTGGGCTTATGTCGATGCACATGGCAATCTACCCGAAGACCGCAATTATTGTTTAGGTGTTGACGTTGCCGCTGGCACTGGCGCAAGTAATTCATGTATAACAATCGGTGATTGCAAAACCAAAGAAAAAATTGGCGAATACGCCGTCAACAAATACAAACCTCACGAATTGGCTAAAGTTGCCGTTGCACTTTCCAGATGGCTTAAAGGATCATCCGGTACTGCACGGCTTATCTGGGAGGCCAACGGGCCGGGCAGGGAATTTGGCGATACGGTAATCGAACTTGGCTATCGCAATGTATATTACCGCGTAAATGAGCGGAGTTTATCAAAGAAACAAAGCGATACACCCGGCTGGTTTAGTACCAAAGAGGGAAAACTTGCATTACTTGGCGACTATCGAAAGGCTTTGGCTGCAAGTGACTTTGTGAACCGCTCATATCAGGCCATAAGGGAAGCAAGGGAATATGTTTTTACGGCTACCGGCTCGGTAGAACACGCAGGAAGCATTAACACCGTCGATCCAACCGGGGCAAGAGAAAATCACGGCGACAGGGTTATTGCCGACGCTCTCTGCTGGCGCGGCATGAAGGAATTCCACACGGCTACCGCTACTCAGCAGGAGATACCGGATAACTGTATTTTCGCACGGCGGATGCAGGTGGAAAACCGCAAGAGGGAGAAAGTATATTGGTAAGTTTTAGCGATACCCAATTACCTAAGCTGCGAGAGGCTATTTCATACAGCCGCAGGAAACTTATGCCGTTCCGTCAGCAGCGGTACGAGGCGATACGTCAGTATGTCGGCTTTCATTATTCCGATGATGGTACATCAGACCGTGTCCCGGTAAATCTTTTGGAGCTTGCTGTAAATATCTATACCCAGCAGGTAGCAGCCCGTGCGCCGAAAGCGTTGGTGCAGACACGTTTCAGAGACTTGAAACCGATGGCGGCTGATTTTGAACTGGCATTAAATCACCTTATTAAGGAAATCCGGCTTGGTCAGACTATCCGTTTAGCTGTAATTGATGCTCTGTTTAGTCTCGGTATTATTAAAAGCGGTTTGGAACGACGTGCCTCTGTCGAGATAGCCGGTTTTCTGCATGATGTAGGCCAGCCATTTGCCGATGTTGTTTCATTAGATAATTGGGTTCACGATACCACTGCTACAAGGTTGGAACAATGCCAGTTTATGGGCGATAGATACAGACTTCCGCTTGAACTGGTCAAAGAATCAAAGGCGTTCAAGAATACTGCTCAATTACAGGCTACTGTAAAAACAGGCTATAACGAAAGCGGTGACACAAAAACAGAAAGTTTGTCGCATGGTACTGAATCTGACCCGGACGAATATAAAGACCATATCGAACTTTGGGATATTTGGCTTCCGCTTGAAAATCTTCTTTTGACAATCCCAGCAGAAGGCGAAGGAAAAACTTTACGCATTATCGAATGGGACGGCCCCGAAACCGGCCCCTATAAGGTACTTTCATTTTCCGATGTGCCGGGAAATATCATGCCGCTTGCGCCAAGTGCGTTATGGATGGATTTACACGACCTTGCCAATAGATTGTTCCGCAAACTTGGCAGACAGGCAGAACGTCAAAAAACTGTACTCGGCGTACAAGCCGGTTCTGAAGACGATGGCGACCGGATTATCAAGGCAAATGATGGTGAAGCGTTAAAGATGGATAATCCCGACCGGGCAAGGGAATATCGTTTCGGCGGAATAGACCAGCCTTCTTTGGCGTTTTTGTTACAGGTAAAGGATTTATTCGTCTATCTGGGCGGCAATCTCGATACATTGGGCGGTTTATCGCCGATGGCCGAGACGTTGGGACAGGATCAACTTTTGGCGCAGAACGCATCAAAACGTGTAGCTGATATGCAGGATAGAGTCATTGAGTTTTCCAAAGAGGTTATCTGTGACCTTGGATTCTATTTATGGAATGACCCTCTAATCGAACTTCCGCTCACCAAACGAGTGCCGGGTTTTGACAATCTTTCCGTCCCGGTTACTTTTGACGCTGAATCCAGAGAAGGTGACTTTTTCGACTATAACATCGAAATAGAGCCGTTCTCGATGCAGCATCAGACACCACAAATGAAATTACAGGCGTTAGTACAGGTATTCCAGCAGTTCCTTGCACCTTATGCCCCGATGATGGCGGAGCAGGGAATCGGAATTAACTTTGAAGCACTGCTTGCAATTATATCCAAATATACCAATGTCAGCGAACTTCAAGATATTTTGGAATTTGCCGCACCGCCAACCGTTTATAAACCGGGCGTGGTAGGTCAGCCACCGCAAAAAATGGGTATGGGCGGTACTACTCGTCATATATCTGAGCGCGTAAATCGTCCCGGCGCAACTCGTAGCGGTAAAGACGCTGCGCTTATGCAAACTCTTTTAGGTGGTAATCCACAGGCATCGGAACTTGCAGCTATTAGGAGACCGACAGGATGATGGATGATAACTCAATTTTAATGACACCGATTTTGCAGTACGGCTTTGCCGGTATGTGCGCTGTTTTGCTGGTGATAATTGTTTGGCTTATCTGGAATCTTATGAAGCTATTGGAAAAAACCAACCAGATAATCAGTGCCAATACTCAGGCGATATGTCAGGTCGATCAGCATTCAGTCGAAGCATTGAAGTTATTGCGGGAAACGCGCGAAAAAATTATCGCAAGGCCGTGCATCGCCCAGAAAGAGAGGGATGGCTGATGCCTCGTTATTGTTTTACTGACGATGAGGATAACACGATTTGCAGGTTTTACCCGATGGGGAAAGCACCCAAAAAATTTAAGTTAGGCGACACAGTATTTAGACGTGACATCCGGGCGGAACATATAAACGTGAGACACACCCCCGGAACATGGCCGCTTGAATCTGATGCGGCAGGTGTTCATCCTGACCAGATAAAAGAGGCTTATGAACATTCGGTAAAGGTCGGCATCCCTACGCAATTTACACCTGACGGACGCGCTATCTTTACCGGCAAAAAACACAGGAAAAACTATTGCCGGGCGATTGGACTGCATGACCGGAACGGAGGATACAGCGACCCATGATAAGTATAGTGAATAAAGCGGATACTGACTTCGATGTCAACGGTGAGTTGGTCTATAAAGTTCCCGACGATACTGCGGTGATAACGATACGACCCAAAGGCGGATGTGTCTATCTTATACCTGCGCCGCAAAGTTCTACAGTTTGGACAATAGATGAAAATGAGAAGTTCGAGATTCGCACGAGGGATACCTCGGCTAAGAGTCTCTATATCAAAAAGGAAACAGGAAAAACAGTAACAGTTGAAATTCTAAGATATGCAGGAGTTTTATCATGACAGAAAGTGCCATAGTTGAAGAAATTGATTCGCAGGATGAACAAATTGTCGAAGATGATCCTCAGCCCGAACCGGCTGATAATGATTATGACATCGAAGAACCGGACGATGACGAAGAAGTCAAAGTCCCTGTAATAGATAATCTCGATGAAGGCGATGACAAAGTTCCGCCTTCTAAAGATAAAAATGAGCCGAAGCCTACTGCAAAAGCAGAAAAGGAAATTCCCGGCAAACCCGAAGTCAAGGCGACCGAACAGGTTGTCCCCGACGAGCTTGTTGCGAAAGCTAAAAAGCTGGGCGTATCAGATGAGGATTTGGCCTTGTTTACAAAGCCGGAGCAGCTTGAAAGACTTTGCAGTCTTATCGAACCATCCGCAGCCGCTCCAAAGCAGGAAAAGGAAACAGCCGAAAAGCCTAACGCTTCTTATGAAGAAGGTGAGTTTAAGCTGGAACTCGATTCCGACCTTTACGACCCTGACATCTGCAATGCGATGAAATCTACCGCCGAGCAGATAAACGGGCTAAAGAACATGTTAAACAATGTTGTTTCCGTCATTCAAAGGCAATCGGAAGAATCTTTTGAAAAAACCTTTGAGGGATTTATTTCCGGTCTCGGCGACCAATTCGGTGACACTCTTGGCAAAGGAACTCTCGATGAAATTGGAAAAGACAGTGAGTTTTTTAAGAACCGCTGCAAACTCATCGAGGAAATGAACGCAATTGCCACAGGTTACAACCAGACCGGCAAACCCATACCAAAACCGAAAGAGCTTTTCAAAAGAGCAGTCAATAGTGTCTTTGGTGACTCAATCAAAAAGAACGCAAAAAAAGAAATAGCCGGTCAGTTGGCCAAACGCTCCAACCAGATAATTTCCAGACCCACCGGACGAAACGGCAAGGATACTCAAACACCTGAGCAGCGTGCAACCACTGCCGTTCGGGAAAAGCTGCGAGAGTTCGGGGCTAATGAAGAAATTGAAATCGAAGAAGAATTCTAATTACGAAAGGTAAATAGATTATGAATCTTACAGATGAACAAATTAAGGATTTAGCTCTTTCCACTCAGAAAGAGCTTGGCAAGCTGAAGTTTAATCAAATTGCCCAAAAACTTCAGCATTACGACGTTATGGGCAAAATAATGAAAAAGGATAAGGTGCAGTTCGATTCGGGCAATGGTATTCAGCGAAATATCATGGTCGATAACTCTCAGGCTGCCCGTAACACCGGATTGTATGCAAAAGATGCGGTAAACGTCGCCGACGTGATGAAGCAGATTTCTATCCCTTGGCGGCATACCACAACCAATTACGCATTCGAGCGGCGTGAGATGGCTATGAACAGCGGCGCAAGTCGTATCGTCAATCTGATGAAGGTACGGCGAACCGATGCGTTCCTTGCCCTTACCGAACTGATGGAAAAGAATTTCTGGGGTGCGCCAGCCGATTCCAGCGATACGCTAACTCCGTTCGGTGTAAGGTACTGGATTAACAAGTACGCTGCAATCGGCGGAAGCGGTGTGGCACATGCCGGTTTCAATAGCGACAGTCCATCTTTTGAATCCAACGGCCCCGGTGGTTTAAGTCATGCCAAATGGCATAACTACACAGGTCAGTACGCCTCGGTATCTAAAACAAGTCTTATCGCTTTGATGAGACGGGCGCACAGGATGATTAAATTCGAGTCTCCTGTTGATATTCCCGATTACCGAAAGGGTAAGGGACAGCAGTACCGTATCTATACCGACCTGCCTACCGTAGAGGCAATGGAAAAAATCGGCGAGGCTCAGAATGAAAACCTCGGTCGTGACCTTGCGCCTTACGACGATTCGATGACCTTTAGAAGGCATCCGATTGTCTGGTGTCCTCAGCTTGATGCAGGTAACGATAATGAAGGTTCTCCGGCTAACACCGAAGGTGATATTTTCTTTATCAACTTTGCGTGGTTCTATCCGGTGTTCCTCAAAGGTGAATATCTGCGAGAAGCTGAACCTGAGAAAGCACCCGGCCAGCATACCGTATTTGTCAACCATATCGACCTGACTTGGAATATCCTTTGTACCGATCTTCGCAGACAGGCGATTCTCTGGAAAGCAGCAGCTTAATCGAAAGGAGCTAAAACTATGGATGTAACGTATATAGACCAACAGTTAAATCACCCCAAGCGGGTTTGTATTGATAACTCGGAAGGTGCAAGTGCAATTTCGGTCAGCCGGGGCGAGGCTTTAGCTTATGACCTTACCAAAGATAACCTAAACTACGTCGCTAAATTAAGTGACACAGCGGCTAATAACAGGCTGTTTGCCGGTATCAGCCGAAAAAACATCACTGTCCCTGCCGGTCAAAAGGGGTATCTGGAAATTGACGAACCGGGCAGTATCACCGAAGCGTTCGTTCTCGACGGCGGTGTTGACGGTGTCGCTGAATACCTTACTCTCAAATGGAAGTATGACGCTACTTACGGCGGCGTTTTATTTGAGACGGCAAGCGCGGCTGGCTGCGGTGCGGCAGTTCTTCTTGATGCGGTTGCAGCCGCTAATCCAGCCGTTGTTCAACTGAAAAAAGTTTATCTCGATAAAGGAAACCGACAAGTGTCGGCATAGGAGTAAACAATGAATCAGATTAACTTTGAACGTGAATTTGATGAAAGGCTCGATGCCGTACTGGATAGCAAACTATCTGCTATTTTTGGTGACGCTTACGCAACGCTAAAGGCAATGCCGACAGCCGATGCTCAGGACGGCGAAACTGTTTATGTCGATACCGCCAACGGAGTTTTGAAGGTATCAAGCGGCGGAGTGTAGCAGTTGAGCCTATCGGTTACTTACAATGAATTGCAGAAAGCTATTGGCCGTTATCTGGGCTATGGACGAAATGTCTATGGCCCGGATGACGGTTCTGAAAAGTGGGCTGATATTGAAGACTGTGTAAAAAGTGGTTTGCGTCAGTTTTATTCGCCGCCGCCGGTACAAGGTCAGTCCGGTTCGCACCAGTGGTCTTTTCTGCGTCCGGTGACAACACTATCTTTAACTGGAAATACTTGTGATTACGATTTACCCGATGATTTTGGCGGTATAATAGGATGTTTGACTTACCCAGCATCCATTGCATCCAGACCGGTAGTTACTGTAAGTGAACAGGCGATAAGGACTCTTAGGCAAAATAGTTCTCAAACCGGCAAGCCTACTCATGCGGCGGTTAGACCGAAGGCATCGGATGGGACAGCGAACCAGAAATTTGAGATTCTTTTTTGGCCTACGCCTGATTTGGAAACGCTTTTGACTTATAAGTATTATGTTGCTCCGCAGGCACTCACTACAGAAAATCCATACCCTTACGGCGGACAGGCACATGCCGAGACGATTCTTGAAAGCTGTCTATCCATAGCCGAGCAGAGGCTAAACGATGAAAAAGGAATCCATTGGGAAAAATTCCTCGAAAGACTTGCTTCAAGTATTCAATCAGACCGCAAGACAAGCGGTGCTGATTTTTTGGGCTATAACGGCGATAGTTCCGACGGGGCTGGCAAATCAAAAAATTCTCGGCTTGATTATGTAACAGTAAACGGACAGGAAATTGATTAGGTGAAAAAATGATAGAGATAACAGAACTTACGATGGACGGTACTGACAAAGAGTATAAGATACCTGAAGATGCCGCATCCATTGGTTTTCAGGCAAGCGGCGGTGTAATCAATATGAAAGCCGCCGTTGGCGGTGCAAGCTGGACTATCGCAAACGGTCAAAAAGAAGCAATTAATTCCCGTGACATTCAAAACGGACTTTTATATTTCAACGGCCAAGCCGGTGTAATTTTACAGATACGATTGCTGACGGGATTAATGGCATAATGATTATCATACCACAGAATATCAATAATAAGCTGCCTAAAACTGGCCAGACAACAAGTTATACCGCTGGCGATGACGGAGACTATGAGGCCGGATGGAATTTAGGGACGCGATTTTTAAATAAAACAATTAACGGCGATATGGTTGTAATCGACCGTACGACAGGGTTAATGTGGCCAAAAAATTTCAGCGGCTTTCCGTGCAATAACAACGTCGATACTAATTGGGCTAACGCTTTTTCTTATATAGTCAACACTTTGAATCCCGCCGGTTTTGCAAGTTTTAGTGACTGGATATTGCCGAATATTCAGGAACTTTTTTCCATCGTCGATACCAGCAAAACAAATAACAATCCGTTTTTTTCCGTTTTTACCGCGCCTATCAATAAGACATGGTGGAGCTCGACAACATGGGGACAAAATACAGGGCAGGGAAAGGCGGTAAGTTATCAGCAAATGGTAACTGCTTATGCCAAAACATTTCCGATAGGTATGAATTTTATTCCATGCAGGAGATTTAGTACATGATTAAAGAATACACGAAAGACGGCCTAAAAATAACACACCCCAGCGGTGTTATAATTATCCACACTAAAGAGCAATTACAATCTCAGGTCACATCCAATCAACAGACGATTGATTTGTTGGCTAATGACAATTTGCGACTGCAAAATGACATCGACCAGATAACCGCAGCCGAGCAAGCCGCTATTGAGAAATGATTATGGCCGGTGAAATTTGTGTATCTTATTTTACAGGTTTGAATCTATACGCAATACGCAGGTTAGGCAATCTCGTACTGAATCCTGACAGCGGAGTTTTTGAGATTTGGGGAACTGGCGGAAGGACGGCTGCTGATTATGCAATCGCTTTATCGCCGGGTCAGGATGATTACACAGCGGACTTTGCCAGCGATGTCACTGTACCTTCAGGCAAATATATAGTTCAAATCTATGAGAGATTGGGAGCAAGCCCTGCTGACAACGATCCATTGGTTGGCTCAGGAGAAATTGTTTGGAACGGTTGGTCGGAACATCAAGAAATTGGTGATAAAATTTTTATTCAGGGAGGCTGACAGTGGCAAGAAAAAGTATTATCACGCTTCCATTTCCATTAAAAGGCATAAATAAAAATTATGCCCAAAGCGACCAGCCTAATCTTACAAGTCCTGCTATGCAGAATGTCCGGCCATCTGATGTAATGGAAAATCGTGTTCGAGGCGGCCAGCGTCCGGGTTTGAAAAGACAGTATCCGGTCTGCATTGGAAACGGTAAACCCGTTGTGGCTATTGCCGAGGTAACAATCGTGGAGGTAAGCTGATGGCTTATACGTCCGGTCATTTTACGATAGCTCAGCCCGCACAAGGTGCTATTATTGCATCCAATTCGGTAACAGTTCAGGGTTCGGTAGTTATCTCATCAACGGGTTACTATAGGATTGGCGGCTATATATTTGTCGGTACGAATCAGGCTGAAATTGCTGCAAAAGAATATAACGATAGCGGTGGACAGTATTGCAGTATAGATTATACCGGCACTACAACACGAACATATACGCTTACGGCCAATGTCGATATATCCAGTTATGCAAACGGTTCTGTAATATACTGGAAATTAGCATTCAGATACAGCTACAACGGCACACCGCAAGCTGATAGTTTTCGCTATTCGGCAGTCGAAAACATATCGAAACAGCTTCAACCTACTGCACCGTCTTTAAGCTCGCCAGCCCACAATGCGGTAAATTGTCCGATTTCGCAGCAATTAAGCTGGTCAAAAGGATTGTATGGAACGGATCAGAAGATATTCTTCGGCACTGATAGCGCAGCTACCAATATACTCAACGGGGTAAGTGTCGGTAATTCGGCCACATCTTTTAATCCCGGCACATTGTCTTACAGTACAAAATACTACTGGAAGGTTCAAAATTTTAATTCTTATGGAACGGCAAACAGTACCATAAGAGCATTTACCACAATAGCCGCGCCGCTTCCTCCCGGCAAAGCTGTTATTGTTGCGCCTGCTGATGATGCGACTGATATTCCGAGAACTCAGCAGTTGCAGTGGAGAAGCGGAACTGACGGTGACCCGGCGACAAATTATGATATTTACTTTGGGACAAGTGAACAGGCTGTTACGGATGCTACCACAGAAGATAGTGAATTTAAGACCAATCAATCACACACAGGCGACCCGGCCACAACTCAAAGTTTCATACCAAATTCACTTGGAAATAATGTTGACTACTATTGGCGGATAGATGCCAAAAACGCACAAGGAACGGTAAAAGGCGATACATGGCACTTTAAGACTATAGAAGTTCAGCTTGGCACGCCAATAGAAAAGGTCTATCGCAAAAAACTTATCGCTCTGGCAGACGATAAATTCTGGTACGAAGATGCAAATCATATCCTAACCAATCTTGGTAATCTTGAAATTGTCGCAGGTGACGGGCTGGATTTAACTAAACCGGTATCTATCGTCTCTGCGTACCAGAAAGTTTTTATTGTAAACGGCTCTGTAAAAAAGGTAGTGGATTTTTCCAATACTCGCCTTACGGTTTCAACTATGACGCACATACCGCTTCGGGGCGGCATACTCACACAGGCAAATGGCGCGGCAATGGTGATAGATTATGTCGATACGCAATACAAATACATCTACGGCTTTGTAACTAATGGCACATTTGCATCAGGCCAGACCGCAAGCGTTACTGAAGAAGGGGTCGGTTATAACTATTCGGTCACTGCCGTGCGAAATGTCTCTGCAATACCCTTATATTACAATTGGCAGGTCTATCCCAACGACGACGATACCGCTAACGAAAAAGTAAACGGTAAAATGCCCGATGAGCCTACGATAGTGGCTCTTTACAGGGGAAGGATTGTTTTATCCGGCGATAAAAATTCGCCTCACGTTATCTATATGTCTGAGGTTGCCAATCCGTTTAATTTTTCTTACGGCGGTGATGACGCTGTCGGTGCTGCTGCGGCAAGCGGCGGCTACCTTGGTAATATCGGCGATATTGTTACAGCCTGTATTCCATACAGGGACGATTATATGCTCATCGGCTGCTCTCAAACGATGTGGCTTATGAGAGGAGACCCAGCTTCGGGGGGTTCTATCGACCAGATTAGTTTCACAGCCGGATTATTCGATAAAACCAGTTTTGCATGGGATAGCGAAGATAATTTATATTTCCTCGATTGTAACGGTATATACCTTATACCTGCCGGGTTTGGTGCGGTTGCCAAACTAACTCAAAATACCTTGCCTGATTTTAATACAGAGTTTGCTTTAACCCCGGATGTCCACAGGGTAACTTTTGCATACGACCGCAAAAAGCATGGTTTGCTTATTTGTAAAACGGATGTCGATACCGGCGATAATCAAGATTTCTGGCTGGATTTAAGAACGAGCGGATTCTTTCCCGAAAAATATCCGGCTGATTGCAGTGTTTATTCGGCTGATTATTATTCTGCCGACGACCCTGCATATAGAGAACTTTTGTTAGGCTGCCGGGATGGTTACATTCGTGTATTCGATATGCGGCTCTATAAGGATCAGGCAAACGACACCGAACAGCCAATCGAAAGCTATATGCTAATCGGCCCCGGTCAGATTGCTTCTGAAAATATGCAAAGCATTTTGACAGAAATACTTTTCGTTCTTTCAGAAGAATCCAACATGCTCGATTATGAACTTTACACCGCAAAAACTGCACAAGCAGCGGTAAAAGCGGCACAGGATGACCAAGTTGCCCCAAATTCAAGTGGAATTATCTCTGCCGGTATTTCTTCAACAATAAGACCGAGATGCAGAGGCGCATATCTGATTTTGAAAATAAGCAATAGCGTCGCTGATAGAAGTTTTGCATTTGAAAAGATTACAGGAAAACTCAAAGAAGCAGGAGTACTTAGATGAAGATTTCTCTAACACCGGGAGATTGGACAAAGCTGCGACAAATACTGCAAAGATTATTTGCGACAAAGTTTTCTGTGCCTGATATGAAAAGAGGTACAAGCCAGCAGAACGCAGATGCGGCTAAAAATGAACTTTGGATTGATACAAGTGACAATTTTAGAGTAAAGGCAGGTGAATAATATGTCTGCAAGTGCCTCATTAGTTGACTTGACGAAATCGGTTATGACTCGTTCGGAGTGGGCGGCGCAGCAGCCGCGTTATTTTGGTTATGTTCCGCAAGGCGACCGTGTAGGCTACGAAAACTATGTAGCGTTGTACGAGCGGGAACTGCAAAGGCAAAGAACGCAGGGACTTTTGGGCAAGTATATGAAAGAGTACCAGTCCGCTTTCGACGAGGCCAAGACCGCAAATGAACAGCGATACAATCAAATTCTTGGCGGTTACGATACACTTTTTAACGATACAATGACCGGATTGGAGGGGATGGGCGACGCCGCTCGCAAGGATGTCAACACCGGCTACAACAAGGCGTTCTCTCAATCCATGCAGGGACTTGTAAATAGCGGTTTGGCGAATTCAACTATCATACCGTCAGTGACCTTAAATAACACTCGACAGCGAACGGACGCATTAAACAGCCTAAATGAAATGCTTCGCCGGGAAAAACTTGGTTATATGAACAATATCACCGGCAACAAACTTGCCTTTATGGAACGGCGAGAAGATACATATCCAGACCTCGGTCTGTACATTCAGTTAATGCAGGGTTTGGGTAATGTATCGCCTCCGACCTGAAATGGGAGCAGCGTAGCTGGCGGTTCTGTCAAGAGTATGAGTTATGGTGGCGGCAGTATGACAGACACAAAAGTATCGACGCCTCTTAAAACAGTCGCGCAGTTACAGGCACAGCAGGATGCGGCTTTCATTGCAGCAGGATATAAGAAAACTGCTAATGGTGCTTGGACACCGGATAGATAGGTATAAATTTTATGGGAATAAAAATTGAACATAGACCCAGCGGTGAATCGGTCGGTAATATTGCTTACGCAGTGGGACAAGGAGAGGGGCTGGAACGCCGCACACAGCAGGATAGAGAATACAGTCTCCAGCGGGAAATAAACGCTATCAGAGAAAGAGCGCGTCAGGATGCGAACGCTCAGTTCTATGCTCAATTACAGGCTCAGATTCAAGCCCGCAATGACGAAATGGCATTTCGGGAAAGACAGTATGAGGAACTTCCGGGAAGGCAGCAGCAACTTGGTGAAATTGAAAATAGTCTAAGAAAAGATTTAGGTGAATGGGAATACTCCCGCGCACAGCAGCGGGAACTTGCTAAACTGTCACAGGCAAGAGACTATGTCACGCGCAATCCCGACGGACGCTACAGTCCGCAGGAGCAGGAAAATTTTCTTCGCCAGATAGATGAAATGGAGTTCGGCTTTAAGCCAATGCAGAAAAAGACCGAATCGCCTTGGCCTAAAGAGCAGGATGTAGGCCAGATTTGGACAGACCAGACCAGCGGCGCAACTTTAACTCGTGACGACAAAGGCAATGTCAAAGTGCTTGTTGACCCTGATGACAGCACATCTTTTGCCAACCAGCTTAAACTGAAGGAAACAATCGCCAAACACGCAAAGGATATTTACGATTCTCGTCAGATGTCGGAAAATCCTATTTCTATAGAAGAATCCTTCAAAATCGCCGAAAAATTTTATGCCGATCTTATGCCGCAGCCGCAAAATAATCCCACGCCAGCCGGTGATGAAGAAACAATGGCCGACACAATGCTTCGCAGCGTAATGAGTCCGCAAACTTATCAAGCGGCCAAAGCGACAGGACTGCCTTTAAAAGATATTTACTTTATGACTCAGCAGTTAATGTCGCAGCCGCAAGGAAGTGTTACTCTTGCAGACGACGTTAAGAAAAAAGACTGGCTTGCAAATGACAATAATTTTAATAAATTCAAAGAGCGGTACGCAAGAGGTGTTCCTCGAAGTCAGATAGAACAGGACTACCAAAATCAGAATGCTGCTCCTGATAAAATCGCTTTGGAATGGCAACAAGCCGGGGGCGATCCAAGTGCAGAGTACGCATACCAAAAATATCTCAAAGAACACAAGAAAAAAAATCTGCCCACAAAAAAAGGATGGAAAACGGTTGATGGTGAAATTGTATCTCTTGATTGGACACCGCCTTTGACAAGAAAAGAGTTTTGGGAAAAAGCTAACGAAGATGATGCGTTCGCAAAAAAATATTTTGCCGGAGCAATAAACAGGAAACCGCCTTCTTTCACAGGCGGCGGAATACCAACCGCAAAAGGCACAATGGCTTTGGGGATTAGATAATGAACTGGCAGGAAATGTTTCTCGATGACTTGACCAACCAGCGAAATGCAACCGCTGTAGCCGAACCTAAGCCAATTGGTCTATTGGAAAACATCGAAAGAGGCGGCTGGTCTGGATTTGCAGACAGAGCCACATTCGGTGTTAAGCCGATGGTCGAAGCAGGTATGCTTTATAACGCAACCAAAAGATTCCAGCTTGATGATTACCCCCGAACTGATGAAGGCTGGCAGCAGAGACTTGATGATAAAGACCGCATTGTCGAATATCTGGAGGAACAGGCCGAAATTTCCCAGAGAGGTTTGACAATACCGGCTAAGGTGGGAACGGTTGTTTTCGATATGCTTCCCTTTATGGCGGAATTTTTGGCTACAGGCGGATTGTCAGCACTTGGCAAGGCTGCCGCTAAAAAATCTATCCTTAACTTAGCTGGGAAATACGCAGCCAGCCGTACCGCTCGTATTGCCGCTGATATTGGCTCTACTATGGTGTCTGCCGGGATAAGAAGCTCACTGACACCACAGCACATAGCGGAAAAATACTTTGAGAATCAGTTACCTCAAATGCAGCTTGATGAAAGTAATAGTGTTGTTCTCGGTGACACAGAAAATACTCCTGCCACTGCCATTTATAAAGCGATTGGCGATTGGTACATTGAGCTATTAAGCGAAGAATCCGGGGCCGGTATCGCTCGCATGGCGAAAGGTATAATGCCAAAGGGAATAAATAGTTCCGCATCGAAGCTCATAAATTCACTTCGCAGGAAATGGATAAAAGCTATGCCCGGTAGGGATAGTGTGGCATTTGCCAAACGAATGGCTCAAAAAGCTGGTTTTCACGGCATACTTGAAGAAATGGGCGAGGAACGGCTCGGTGACTTGCTTCGTGCGACATTTAACATCGAAGATTTTGGTCAAAAAGATGGTAATACTTTTGACAGGCTTGTTGCCGCTATCCCAGATGGCGAGCAGTTGCTTGTCGAGTCACTTGCCTTTAGCGTACCCAGTGCTGGCAGAATGGCTTTAGCGGCAGGTCACGAACTTGCGGTACAGCCTAAAAAAGAACAGCAGTCAAAAGAATATCTATTGACCCCGGAGGGTGCGCAATTGTTTGCACGATTAAATCCGCAGGCCGCTTCCACCATTGCACAAAAAGAAAATCCAAGCAGAAAGGATATGCTGGCAACCGGAATATCACGCTGGAGCGGCGATGAGAGAAATAAGTTTTCACAGCTTTTACGGCAGTTTCAACAGCCTGCTACACAACAACCGGCGCAGGATTTGCCGCAACCGCCGATAGAAGAAGCAGAAACTTTGGAAGACCAACCAGAAGAACAACCGCCACAAGTTCCGCAAATACAAACAGACGCCGAAAAGTATTACTATTTCGACGCCGATGAGGAAAAATTTGTCGAGGCCGAAGATGCCGAAAGGATAGTTTTTCCCGGTCTTGACGGAGCTGATTTCTTTGTCGCACAGAGAAAAGGTAAATGGAGTGTCTATGAAGCCATCAGCGGTTTGCAGGTCAGCGTTAAAAACAAAACCAAAAAAGGCGCAGTACAGGAGGCTATTGAAAAATTAGGCAAACACACTGCCGATGATATTCAGAAATATATTGATGCCGCTGTAGAAAAACACGGACATAGCCCAAAGTACCCAGACTACGTTAAAACTCAGACAGAAAAACCGCAACCTAAACCAACGATGGCGAAATACGGTGATACATATACCGGAGATGCTTTCCGTGCAGAAACCGGCTTCACCCATGATAAGAATGCAACCGCTGCCGATGTTGTCAGGTATGAGCAGGATGAATTAGGTAATGATTTAGGTGTATCGGATGAACAGCTTAGCGAACTGGAAAATTACTCTGCCGACCAGATTAAATGGGTGACAAGGACAGAAGAAGCGGCAAATAGATACGGAACGCCACAGCAGGTACAGGCTGAGGGCGGGAAAGTTATCGCTGAGATCGGCTCTGATGGTGTTTTGGTCTTAATGCAGAAAACTGAATCCAAAGAGCAACCACAAGAGCCGCAAACAACCACACCAAAGTTTAACGAAGGCCAGAAGGTTAAATACACAGACAGAACCGGTAAAATCGTTACAGGGATTGTCACTGGCACTACAAAAATCGGCGAAAAAGATTATGTGAATGTAACAGCCGATCCCGAACATGAAACAGTTGTCGGCGGCGGTATCCCGATTGGCCGAAAGGAAACTATCCCTATTGGTAAGGTGACAGCTATCGAAGAAACTGAGCGAAAAGCTGAATCGAAACCACAGCCCAAAAAGAAAAGCATTACCGAAAATCTCTCAGCCCAAAAACAACAGCGTCTTGAAGAACTCAAAAAACGGTTCAAGGATAAAATAAATAATCAGCTAAATATGGGTTTTGACCCTGAAATGCTGACAATCACCGCTGAAATGGCCGCCCTTTATATCGAGGCCGGTGCGAGAACTTTCGCCAAGTTTGCAAAAGCGGTTGTTGCTGATGTCGGCGGTCAGTTTAAGCCGTATCTTAAAAGCGCATACCTTGCGGCACGGAATATGCCGGGTATGGAAGATTTTCGCAGCGAAATGGATGGGGCTGATTTTGTTGATAAATTGACGGACAGGGAAATTTCTAATATATTGGAAACAGATTCAAAGGAGACAGACAATGCTGGATTGGAACATAGAGGATTGGAAGAAACTGGATTTGAGCGGCAAGGACAGCAATCTGATTCAGGCGGCTCTATGGCATCTTCAGGAACAGTGGCCGCGGAAACTGGAGAGGCTTCTATTGAAGGGCAAGCTGATGAATTATCTTCTGGACGTTCACGACAAGGCACTGGAGCAGAGGACGATACTCAATCAGCAGAACATGCCGGAGGACGTAGTCGAGGAGATGATACACAGACAGGTGGTAGCACCGGAAAATCCCAAGTACCCGGACATGGAAGTGGAGGATCAGATTCTAAACGAGAAGGCGACGAAGCTGCTGGAACAGTTCAACAACCTTCTGTGGAGGGACAAGGAAGATTACGACCAGATGCAGTTAACCACAGGATAGCTTCCGATGATGTAATCGCCCCAAAAGGTGCTATTACACAAATAAAAGCCAATATCGAGGCGATAAAACTATTAAAACAGCTTGAAGCTGAAAACCGCAACGCAACACCCGAAGAACAAAAAATTCTCGCTCAATATAGCGGCTGGGGGAATCTCTCACAGGTTTTCCACGAAGGCTATGGCCGGGCAATGATTGCCTTTGAGAATAATGAGGACGAATATGAATGGAAGTGGAGCCGAGACGAGAATTGGGAAAAAAAATGGGGCAAATACTATAAGCAATTAAAAGAACTTCTCACCGAGCAGGAATTTAACGCCGCTGCCGCTTCTACACTTAACGCTCATTACACTGAAAGAGGTGTAATTGAGTCGATGTGGGATATGGCCGAAAAACTTGGCTTTAAGGGGGGAACTATTCTCGAACCGGGTGCAGGGATTGGGCATTTCTTCGGCCTTATGCCGCAGCAGCTTTCAGAAAACAGCAAACTTATCGGTGTTGAACTTGACTCTATCAGCGGTCGCATTCTTTCAAAACTGTACCCGAAGGCAAAGACATTTAACAAGGGCTTTGAGGATGTAAATATCCCGCCCAATTCAGTTAATTTGGTTATATCAAATTATCCATTCGCTCAGCAAGGCCCGGCTGATGCGAAAAAACGGTACGGTATAGATTTGAATCTGCACAATTATTTCTTTGCACGCAGTATTGACGCTCTGCGTCCGGGTGGAGTGCTTATCGCAATTACTACCCATCACACGATGGATTCGGCGATGAACCAAAGAAAACTGCTCGCTTCAAAAGCAGAGCTTATCGCCGCAATCAGGCTTCCCAATACCGCATTTAAGGAAAACGCCGGTACGGAAGTCACTACCGATATTATCATTCTGCGAAAACCTTTGACAGAGCAAATAGGCGGTAGCGACTGGACAAGGGTGGGTGAAATCGAAACTGAAGAAAGCAAGGTCGCCAGCATAAACGAATATTTCATCAGTAACCCCGAAATGATGTTGGGTAAGCCGAGTATGGAAGGCTCTTTGTATGGGGCAGAAGAAGAATTTACCTTAAAACCATTGGATATGCCGCTTTCGCAGTCTATTGATGAGGCTATTGAGAAACTGCCTGAGAACATAATTTCCGCTGATACTGCCGATGTCGATTTTGAGGATATTGGTTCTGCTGACGGGTACAAGGATAATTCGCTTATTTTCCAGAACGGAAAATTAGTTGTTTTGCAGGAGGGTAAATTTGTACCTGTATCGGAAGTAAGCGACAAACTAAAATCAGCCAGCGCGAAAAAACAGGCCATTCGCTACATAAAACTTCGTGACACATACCAACAGCATCTTCAAACAATGCTTCGTGAAGACGCTACAGACGACGATATTATCCAGTCCCAAAAGAAATTAAACGAAGCCTACGATGAATATATCGCAAAATACGGCTTTGTTACCAACGACAGTACCAAGAAATTCTCGTTTGATCCGGGCTATTACCTTGTCGCCTCTCTTGAAGAAGTACATACATCCAAAGACCTTGTAACCGGCAAGGACGTAAAACAGGTCGATAAGGCCGCTGTCTTTACTAAAAGGACAATCGAACCTGTCAGACCCCCGGCAAATGCAGAAAGTCTCGCCGACGCATTGAAGATTTCACTGTGCTATCGGGGTAAGGTCGATATTAGGTATCTATCAGAACTGATAAATAAAAGTGTGGAAGATGTTCAAAAGCAGCTTTTAGACAGCGGTATCGCTTACGATAATCCCGCTACCGGCCTTTGGGAAACTTCTGAGCGGTATTTAAGCGGCAATGTCCGGGAAAAACTGCGCGTAGCAGAGGTTGCCGCAAATAGCGATAAGCATTTTGAAAAGCATGTCAAAGCCCTCGCTGAAATCCAGCCTAAAACGGTAGGTATAAAGGATATTCATTTCAGGCTCGGTGCGGCATGGATACCGCAGGATATTATTCAGGACTTTGCCCGTGACATCCTCTCCAGCCCATACGCAAAGGTGAAATATGTCGCAAGCCTCGATGAATGGACGGTCGTTTCCGATAGTTTTGTTCACAACGCCCGAAATACCGAGACCTACGGCACGAAAAGGTTCTATGGGCATGAACTTCTGGAAAAAGCCCTGAATATGCGCCAGATCAGGGTGACTGATAAAATTAAGGATGGCGACAGCACTCGAACCGTCTTTAATCAGAAGGAAACCCTTGCGGCTCAGATGGTTGTTGAAAAACTCCAGCAGGAATTTTCAAAATGGATTGAAAAGCATGATGAATACTCCCTGAAATTGCAGGAAGAATATAACGAGCATTTTAATTTCTATGTAACCCCCAAATATAACGGTCAGCATTTGGAACTGCCCGGTTCGAGCAATGTCTTTCAATTAAGAGACTATCAAAAGAACGTCGTCTGGCGGATGCTTCAGGATAGATGCGGTATGATTGCTCATTGTGTCGGTGCGGGGAAAACTTTGGCAATGGCCGCAACTGCTATGGAGATGCGAAGGCTTGGTTTGGCTAAAAAGCCTTTGATTGTGGTTCAAAACTCTACGCTTGGGCAGTTTCCGTCACAGTTTAGGGCGATGTACCCAACAGCCAATATACTTGTGGCAACGCCGGAAGACCTTGAGGCGAAAAAACGCCGTGTCTTTATGGGTCGTATTGCATCGGGTGATTACGATTCCATCATAATGGCACAGAGCAGTTTCGACCTTATCCCCAATGACCCGGCCAGACAAGAAGAGTATATGCACCAGCAGATGGCTGAGTTAAAGGATAGTCTCTATGATGTTGCCGCTGCTGAGGGTGATAAAAGTCCATCTGTAAAGGCGATTCAAAGAAGGTTAAAATCACTTGAAAAGAAATTAACTAAACTGCGTGATAAACTCTCCGCTCGGCAGGACGATGTGATAAACTTTGAGCAGCTTGGTATTGACGCTCTATTCATAGATGAGGCTCATGCCTATAAAAAACCGCCATTTACCACCAAACTAAGCAATATCAAGGGAATAGACAATAATCCAAGTCAGAAGGCATCAGACCTGTTTTTGAAATGCCGCCATATTCAGGAAAAAACCAATGGCAAAGGGGTAATCTTAGCCACAGGTACGCCGGTAACGAATACTTTAGGTGAGGCATGGCACATGCTGAATCTCTCGACACCACATCTATTGGATGAATTCAGTATTGATACATTCGATAGGTTTGTTGCTGCATTCGCACAAATCCTGCCTACAATCGAAATGAACGCAGGCCAGAGATGGGTACAGCGTCAGGTATTGAGTAAATTCGCCAACGGGCCGGAACTATCGAGACTGATACAATCGGCTTGGGACGTCCTTACCCGTGACGATCTGGCAGCAGAACTTGAAAAACTCGGTAAAAAATTGCCTCAGCTAAGGGGCGGAAAAACTGAATCTGTTAGCGTACCATTGTCACCTGCTGTAAAATCATTCAACGGCTTTTTGAAAAAAGTCTATGAACGATATGAAAACTTGCAGGGAAAGGAAAAACAGCAGTATAACTGGGTCCCGGTAGTAACATACAACGCAGCAAAAGCGGCGGCTCTGGATATTCGATTGGTTTATCCAAAAGCCAAAGACGATCCCGGCAGCAAGGTAAATACATTAGTTAAAAACGCTTTGGATATTTATAACAAAACAACCGATTCAAAGGGAACGCAATTATTATTCTGCGATTCATTTAATCACGTCAATATGTCTAATCTAAGCAGGTTTGTTTCGGGCGAGGCAGTGGAAATAGATGTCGAGGAGGACTCCGAAGCACCTATTATGGAGGATATGTTCCTCTATAAGGATATAAAGCGAAAACTTATAGGACAGGGAGTTCCTGAACACGAGATTGCTGTTGTCAGGGATTATAAATCCACAGCGCAAAGAGAAGCTCTGTTTGACCGAGTTAATGCAGGAGATGTGCGAATACTAATCGGCAGTACATCCGCTATGGGTGTCGGTGTAAATGTCCAAAAGAAACTCTATGCTATTCATCATCTCGATACCCCTTGGCTTCCGGCTGACCTCGAACAGAGACAGGGAAGGCTACTTCGGTATGGTAATGAAAACGAATTTGTCGAGGAACTTGCCTACGGTATGGAAAATACACTCGATGCAGCCATATACGCAAAGATTGTGCGGAAGGCAAAGTTTATATGGCAGGTATTAAGCGGTCAGGTTAGCGCAAGGGAATTTGAAGACCCGGCAGGTGCGCTGATTATCTCGGCTGAGGAACAGATGGCTTCATTATCGGGCGATCCGAGAATATTTGAAAAGATCGAACTTGAAAATTCACTTCGCCAGATGCGAATGGAAAAAGACGCACACGCTGATGCGGTTGCCCGCAGCCGGGATACCAAATTCAAGAGTCAAAAGGAAATAATGGAACTGGTCGATAAAACAATCCCGGCTAAAAAAGAGAGGCTTGAAAAACTTGAAAAACTTATCGACGGAACTAACTGGAAACTGAACGGCGAATCTATTGATAAAAAGGATTTAACTGCAAAGCTCTCCGATATAATCGACAAACGCAGTGAAAAGATTCTAAACGACACCAAGAAAAGTATTATCGAGCCGTATAATCCAAGAGGTCTTGCTGCCTTGACGGATAATAATATCGTCCTTAAAAAAAATATAAACGGCCTCGATATTTTGATGGTGATGGGGGTATATAAGGTAGCCGCACACGATGTTAAGGGGGGATTAACTTTTGACTGGCAGGTAGAGGTAAATACCAAAATTAGTCTTGACGGAACTGGCCTTTATCACAGTGACGCTAAAACCGGCACTGGCGTTGTTATGGCGATTGCCAATATGCCTAAACAAGCGGCAAGGGAACTTGAAACCAGTGAAAACAGGGTTCAGTATCTAACGAATAACATTAAGGAACTTGAAGCGATAATCGAAAAGCCCTACGAAAAACAATCGCAGCTCCAAGCCGCTGAGCAGAAATTATCCGAAATCAATCGAGACCTTGTCGGAGAGGATAAGGATAAACCGCACAATATCAAAAAACCAAAACTTGCGCCAGATGCGGCAAAACAAACAACATCGGATAATGAGGCTAACACCGAAGACGGCAAAAAGCTGATAAAGAAAATAAACGATGGCAGTACCAAAGGCCCCCGAACGATTGTTGAATTTGTAAACGATCTTGTATCTGCAAAGATGCTTGTTGGTAAAAGTCAGACTTCCAATAGAAATCCTGCACACTATACCGCATTCGGTCATATCATTCGCAGCAGAAGCGGTATATGGCAGCTTAACTTCCATGAGGCCGGTCACGCTCTTTCTGAAATGCTCAGCGACAGCAAAAAGAACTGGAACAGTGACATTAAAGACGACCTTGTTGCGTTCGCTAAAAGAAGCGGCTCTATGGCCTCAGCGAAAACTGCCGAAGAAGGATTCGCCGAACTTATCCGCTGCTATATCACAAACCGAGACGAAATACCCGGCAAACTCGTTAAGGGTTTTGAAATGGCTTTAGGCGAATTGTCACCTGATATTCTGGATGGCTTAAATGATGCTCGTAAGGCATACAGCCTGCACCGCTCAAAGCCGATTCTCGACCAGTTAAAAGCCATTCAGCAGGATAAACCTGCTGGAAAATCTTTATCAGAATCCCTTACAGACCTTGCGTATAACGGATTGTACGCATTGCTCGGCGGTTCTGCTGTTATACACCGGCTTATCCGAAGCACATTCAATAAAATGGCTGGCAATGGAAAATTCTCTGCTTTGGATATTACCGGTGCGGTGGGACTGGTTAAATCGAAGTTGGATAGTGCGTATAAGGCACGGCTAAAACTTGCTCGTAAATTCCGTGACGAAATTACCAATACCAAAGCGGATATTATGTCAGCATACCAGACTATGATACATCTGCGGCAGGAGGTACAGCGGGCGTTATACGGCATAAGAAAAGGCCGGGAGGGTATCAGGGTATATTCAACCGGAAATGGATTTGAGGAACTCGTTGAACAGGAACTTGAATTATTAAAGACCGCTGGCTTTGAAATTCCAGCCGAATCCCCAAAGCATGGTCACTGGCTGTATCTATCGGATAAATCTATAAGCCGGATAAAACATGAGGTGGGGCTGGAAAATTGGGAGGCATTCTGTTTATACGGTCAATACCGTGCTGCACTTGAACGCTATTACAAAAAACGTCACGAATACCCCGGCATGTTCGACGGATTGAATCCAGAGGTTTTGCAGGATTGGCTAAGAGAGCAAAATGCCCAAAATCCGCAATGGGATAATCACTTTAAGCAAATCCAGAAATACATGGATCAGTTGCTGCTTGTGTCGGTGTTTTCCGGCGAGCATACTGTTGCCGAAGCGGTGAAAATTAAACTTGCATGGGAAGATTACTGGCCGCTGCCCCGACAAATTGAAGATAAGCGGATAAAGAACAGCGGCGGTGGCATTGACCCGGATAGCGGAATAAGGGCGGCGTTTGGTTCGTCACTACCTTTTAGAACTCTTGACGAGGCGATTGAAACCCGTACTCGAATGGCATTTGAGGCATACTATACGAACCGGCTTATGTGGTCGATGATAGAGTTCGGCAAAAAAATAAACAATATGAAGGAGCTTCCCTTTGAGGTTAGGAAGAACGCTGCTCGGATTATGCTTCCACTTCGATTGGATACTAAACTTGCCGCCACGATGAGCGATTTAGAACAGGCACAGATAATTGCCGATTACCTCAATAAGCAGAAGGCACAGGAATTAGGTATGACAATCCAGATGCTGAAACTTACCGCGCAAGACTACGACCCCGACGATATAGAAATTACTCATCCCGGCAGAAAACTTTGGCGGTCAGCCAGACCGAGAGCTATTCGGGTTGTTTCGGTTTTCAGGAATGGAAAACGAAGGTATTATCAAGTTACAGACCCACTATTGTTCGAGATGTTGTCACGAGGTAATAATCCATCGAAGTATTTCGGTTGGATTTCAAAGGCGATGACCGGCATGATTGCTCCGTGGCGCAGGGCTTTGACACAGAATATCGGGTTTGCTCTGGCAAATAGTATCAGCCGTGACCCTGCTAACGCTGGATTTATGGGTAAAGACGGTGCAAAGTCACTCATTCCTTATTATTATGCCGGTTGCGGCCTGATTAACCGCCTCAAAGGAAATAACATAAATGCCGATGCGGTCAGCCAGTCGGAACTTTTAAGCAAGGCACTCGACCATACCACAAAAGACGCTCATCAGGGGATTGTAGGCTCGTTTAAGGAAATGCTGAAAGAGGGAATAGTTCTCGGTGATTATCGTGAACTAAATCTGTCTGACAAAGCCGCAACTCTGCCCGGACAGATTATGAGTACCTTGATGAAGCCAATAGATATATTCAATTGGACAAGCGGTGGACGCTGGCTTTCACAGACCGGCGAAGAACTGCCCCGTGAGGGTGCGTATATCTCCGCTATCAAGCGAGGACAAAGCCCGGAAGCAGCACAGGTCGATTATGATTATATAACAGGTGACTTTGGCGGCAAACCGGGTTCTGCCAATATCGCCTCGATGGTTAAGGCTGCTGGATTCCTTAACCCTGCTTTGCGTATTATGTGGGGGCAATTTACACGGGTATCAGACCCAGACCCTGCGGCACGAGCGTTTAATATGGCCGCTAAAGTTCCTGCTCTTATGATGTGGGGTGCGATTGGTGCGGCAATAAATTACCTGATTATCCGGGCAATAAATCCTGATGACGATGACAGGGAATCTGTATTGGAACAGATGAGGGAACGCCCGGACGATAATCGTTTGGCATATATGGCTATAGCCGGAAAAATCCGATTACCATTCGATTACGGCCTTATCGGCGCGGCATGTTCTTATGGCTGGAACTCTGTTGAACAGTGGCTCTTGGATGATCCGATTTCCGCTGAAAAGAAAGCACAGGTTTTGTTGGCGAGGGCAAGGGAACTGCCCGGTATAACTGACATCATTAATCCATACATTAAGACCGGCGCGGAACTTTGGTTAAATCACAGTTTCTTCTATGATGACGATATTGTGCCGGTGTGGATGGAAGCGGCTTATCCATATAATCCCGAAATGAAGACTTGGCCGAATATGCCGGAAATCTATAATAAAATTGGCAGAGGACTAAAGGTAAGTCCAATTAAGGTGCGCTATGCAGTTCAGAACATCTTTACTCGCCAAATGGACGATGCAGTCAAAGTAGCCGAAAAAATAGCTGGCAAAGAGCCATTTAATGAGGCAGCGGATTTGCCGGTAGTCGGACGGCTTATAGATCGTAAATCCACTGGCTGGCAATCACAGTCCGTAAAAAGTCTTTCAGACCTTGACCAGCAATACGATTCGCTCAAAGCGCAATTAAAGGATATGGAAAAACGAGGTCAAACAAAGGATTACCGGCAGTTACAAAGGGAAATAGCGAAACTCCAGCCACTGCATAACGCCATGCGGCAGATAGAGAAGCTGTGGAAACAGGTGAAAACCGAATCGGCCAGACCGAACCCTGACAAGGGCAGGATAGACCGGCTGAAGCAGGAAATGACGAGAAGGGCTAAGATGTTCCTGAAAAGAAACCAAAAAGCAGCTTGATATTTACAAATATATATGAGTTTCAGCTTAATTTAAATTTACCAAATGATGTGAGCAAAGCATTGCGAACTGCCCCTTCATCTTTTGCATGCGCCAGAATCGTTATCTGATCCCATCCCTGTAAACGGGTAGAACCTGTGGGGGCGATTACATTATCACCACGGGTAATCATTGTGATAACCGCAGCTTGAGGCAGCTTTAATTCTTTTATCATGGGGCCTAATGACCCTTTTGGGTCTGGCAAATCAACTTCAATTAAATCAAGATCGCTTTCGGCCATCGTAATTAGCTCAAGTTTATATAATGGTTTGGGCCTTGAGGGGCTGGATAGACCAAGCCACATAGCAAAATGCCCCATTGTGGAACCTTGGATCAGAATAGACAGTAGTACTGCAAAAAACACTAAATTGAAAACATCCTGTCCGATAGCCATTCCCGCTGCCAATGGGTATGTTGCTAAAACAATGGGAACAGCACCTCTAAGGCCTGCCCAGCTTATAAAGAGCTTTTCTTTTATCCCTATCCTCATTCCAATAGTTCCAAGCAATACCGCAACAGGTCTTGCTGCAAAAGTTAACGTTAGGAATAAGACAAGACCTTCAAACCAGAGTGCCGACCATTGGTGTGGAAAAACCAAAAGCCCCATCAACGCAAACATTCCGATATTTGCAATAGTAGATAAAGCCGCCACAAAATTTGAAATGCCTTGTTTATGAACAAAAGAATGATTACCTATGACATAACCTGCAATAAACACGGCCAGCATTCCACTGGTATAGATTAATTCTGCCAGTCCGTAGACTAAAAGAATAATACCTAAAGAGAGTACATAGTAATGCCCTCTATCCTGAGGACGGAGGCGGTTGAAAAGCCAAATCGATGCACGAGCCAAAAGCCAACCAAGAACCGGAGCCACAGTAAATTTCCAAAAAAACGATAATACCGACAAATACCATTTGGGCTGCCCGGAGGACAAGCTTTGTACTGCTATAATAGTTAATAAAATCGCCATCGGATCGTTGGCGGCACTTTCGATCTCAACTGTCGAAGCCAATTTTGAAGGTAATGACTTGCGGCGAAGAATAGAAAAAGTCGCCGCAGCATCGGTAGATGAGATAATAACCGATAGCAGTATCGCCTTTTCAAATGGCCAGTTCAGAACCCCATAAAGCACTCCAAAGGTTGTTGCTGCTGTTAAAACTACCCCCCATGTAGCCAGCCCGCCAGCTGGCAAAGCAACTGCCTTAAATTCCTGTTTTTTTGTGCTGAATCCTCCTTGAAATAAAATAAACACCAAAGCAATATTGGTAACATGATTGGTCAGACTAACGTTGTCAAAACTCCATAAGTTTAGGACATCACTTCCAAAAATAATTCCAGCACATAAAGCAACCAGGATAACAGGTACGCTCCAGCGATCCAGCCATACCGCAGCCAGCACAACAGCGATTAGAAGAATTGGGCCTACTATGTAAATGGTGCTCATAAATGCTTTCAATAACAAAAACTATGTCCAGGACATTTATCGGACAATTTGTATGCTCCGTTTTACTTTTAATCTTCCTTCCTTGCAGGTTTAAGTTTTATTTTTAAGGTTCTCCAAAAGGATATTCAATCGACACCGGTCTATTATAGGGTAAAGCTCCGAGATAAACTCCAACACGGCCCCAAAATGGCAGTGATTTTTTCCATTTTTTAAAAGTTTCGATAAGTTTGCTCTTGTGTTTACTTTCTTCTTTAACATCGTTTAACAAACTTTTTGCTCCGGCGACATTCCCAACAAGAAACATCGCTTCGGCTAAGTTAAGTTTTATCTTATCAGATATTTCAACATCTGCAACAACAGTTCCTTTGGGATAAACAATAGGAGTAAGTATTTTCAAGGCATCTTCTGTGAAATCCAGTCGCATTAAACAAACGGCACGGGCATTTTGAAACCAGATTGATTTGTCATTACTGCGATTAAGTATCTCCATTGCTTTTTCAATCTGATTCTCCACAATCAGCTTTTTTATATGTTCTAATGAGTTTGTGGTAAAATTCATTATAAACTCCGTAAATTAATCACAACAAATTAGGGGAATTACTCATAAAATTCATGAAACAGTAATTCCGGTTTTGAATTGAAAAGGCAAAAGCGGTGCGATTAGATTGTCAACAGAGTTTTTTGAAGGAAAAGACTTCTAAATTCCAAGCTGTTATATTTTTTGCTATTGTAATTTATGCAAACCGTATTAGTGGATTCATCTCCAGAACATCTTGCAATTAAAAAGGATTGGAAAGCGCAATCACCAGAACAGCCTTTCTGTTGTCTGCCATGCTTAAACATTATTAATAAGACATCAGATTGTTGGTTGAAAGCGTAAAGTCGCGCCAAAGGTGGGGAATCTATATATTCTTTTCCTAATTGCCTCGACAACCCTATAAAGAATGATGCGGCCAGTGCTGAAGCAACAACTATTTTAATATACCGATTCATAGAAAATATTATAGAATGAAAAAACAACAAATCAAGAATTTTGTCAATATATTATCCCAATTTCTTCGCTACTTCATCCGCCAAACCCTGATTCCGCTCGGCATAAATTGCCGTTGCGCTCATATTTGAATGCCCAAGCAAAGCACCGGCAGTCTCGTAGTTGAACAGTTTCCTTGCTTTTGTAGCAGCAGTATGGCGAAGCTGGTAAGGCGTCCATTTGGGCAGTTCTTCGTCAGGGTCGCCGCCTCTGGCTTTAATATCCTTCCTTGCGGCATCTATTGCCGCTTTTACGGCCTTCGCATAGCTGCATGAATCATAATGATCTCCCGGCTGTTTTTGTGGGTTATCCTTTCGATTGCTGCCAACGGTATTTCCACATGAAAGGGGGGTTTGACGGTCTTCGGTACGTTTTTCCAGTCTAAATTTTTCCGATTCAGCGGGGGAAAAACAGTAGCTATCAGCATTCCTCAACAGAAACGGCATGAGTATTCTTTGCCCTTGCGGCCCCAGCGGTACAATTCGTTCGTGTCCTCTATATTCGTTTTTGTGCCTCTCTGGAAAGTAATGCCAAACTTCATCGCTTCGATCTATATCCTTGGGTTTCATCTGAACCAATTCTCCCGGGCGCATGCCGGTAAGCAATTGAAGTTCGACCATTGTAGCTATTACAGGTGTTGCGTAATTGAGAATTTGATAAACATGTTTTTCGTCGATAGGCTTTACTTTCTTGCCTTCTTTTGCAGCACTTCTCCCTCGCTTTAGACCTTCGATGGTCGCCAGTGCTTGGTACAGAAATGACGAAATAAGTTGAGTGCTTACCGCCCACTTAAACATTCTTTTGATTTTGCAGATTTGCTTATTTATCTGTTTTCTGCACCATCCGAGTTTAATCATTTTTTCACGAACGTCCATCAGTTTCAGCGGGCCAAATTCTTCAATAGCTAAACTTCCATATAGGTCAATAAGCGGTTTTAAGGCATAGCGAATATGCAGTGGTTCTGAAGTTGGATTACCGTTGTCATCAAGGTAGTATTTATTCGCATAGTTGGTATATGCTTTAGCCAGTTCCGCGATATTTTCAGGTCTGCCAGTGATTGTTTTTTCTGACTCGAATATGGCCTTTGCCCATAAATATCTGGCACATTCTTCGGCAACACTTTTATCCTTTGTGGCCTGTGTTGAGCCGACTGGTTTGAGCGGGTACGACTTTACTTTGTCCTCTCCCGGCAATTTGACCTTCCACCAATAGCGGTTTCCGTTCTTGTAGATTGTACCCGGAATGTCGGTCGTTCTTTTTGTTTTTGCCATTTCATGCTCCTTAAAACTTAAAAGGTTATAAAAAAAGTTATAAGGCACGAAAAAACGTGTAAAGGGCAAAAGAAAAGCCCTCGTAAGGTTATTATTTACAAGGGCTTATGAAACGTCCCCGGCGGGACTCGAACCTGCAACCTTTGGCTCCGGAGGCCAACACTCTATCCAATTGAGCCACGGGGACTAAAGTCCTGATTCACAAGACGTTATGACACATTCTTTTATTCGATTTTTTCTAAATATACCCCCAGTTGAGCAATATTGCAAGAAGATTGCGTATGCTTTACTGCTTCGGCAATGATATCTCTGCCATTTACATTCGAACAACATCAACCTGGAGCGTTGTATTTACTTTGATTAACTCGATCAAGACATGATGCGCCGTGGGTTTTCGCGGCTGGTGATACCATCAGCGGAGCTTCTCTGGTCGTTCGCGCAATCAATGCCGGACGAAAAGCGGCAAAGACAATTGACAACTGGCTTAAAAATCGTTAGGCTTTAGCAATTTTGTATTTAGAGCGTCAAACAAGCAGGATGCGATATCCGAAGATAAAAGGATTGCAATGCCTAAACGTAAAGATATTCACAAAATACTAATAATCGGGTCGGGTCCTATCGTGATAGGTCAGGCCTGTGAGTTCGATTACTCCGGCGCCCAGGCCTGCAAGGTTTTGAAAGAACAGGGCTATAAAATCGTACTGGTCAACAGCAATCCGGCCACGATAATGACCGATCCCGAACTGGCTCACCGGACGTATATTGAGCCGATAACACCTGAAGCGGTCGAAAAAATCATCAAAAAGGAACGCCCCGACAGCCTTCTTCCGACACTTGGCGGCCAGACCGGATTGAATACGGCTGTGGCACTTGCCGAGAGCGGTGTGCTGAAAAAATATAATGTGAAACTTCTGGGGGCAAACCTGCGCTCTATCAAACGTGCCGAGGAGCGCGACAAGTTCAAAAAAATAATCATGGAAGAATGCGGGCTTGAAGTGCCAAAGAGCGGTCATGCCCAAAACTGGACGGAGGCAAAAAAAATCGCCGAATCCATCGGTTTTCCGCTTATCATCCGACCGTCATATACACTCGGCGGAATGGGCGGCAATGTCGCATACAATATGGATGAGTACCGCGAGTACATCGCGTGGGGGCTGAATCTTAGTCCCGTCAATCAGGTGCTTGTCGAGGAATCGGTTGTAGGGTGGAAAGAATATGAGCTTGAGGTGATGCGGGACAGGAAGGATAACGTGGTTATCGTCTGTTCGATCGAGAACCTTGACCCGATGGGTATCCACACCGGCGACAGCATAACGGTTGCGCCGGCTCAAACACTGACCGATAAAGAATATCAGATAATGCGCGACGCGTCATTGAAGATAATTCGCGCTATCGGTGTGGAAACGGGCGGGTCCAATATTCAGTTCGCGGTAAATCCGGCTAACGGCAAATTATACGTAATCGAGATGAATCCCCGGGTGTCGCGAAGCTCGGCTCTGGCGTCGAAGGCGACAGGTTTTCCTATAGCAAAAATAGCCTCACTTCTTGCGGTCGGCTTTACGCTCGATGAAATATCTAACGACATTACGAAAAAGACACCGGCTTGCTTTGAGCCGACAATAGATTACTGCGTTGTAAAGTGGCCTCGGTTCACCTTTGAGAAATTTCCAAAGACAAATTCGCTTCTAACCGTACAGATGAAATCGGTCGGCGAGGCGATGGCTATCGGCAGGACTTTCAAAGAGTCGGTGCAAAAGGCCATTCGTTCGCTGGAAATCGACCGGTACTCGCTGGACAACAGGCATATAAATAAGGAACTGACAGCGACCCAATTGAAGGATAAACTGCGGACGAATTGCTGGGATAAGATGTGGTACATAGCCGAAGCCCTGCGGCGGAAGATGAGCGTTGATGAACTTTTTGGACTGACAAAGATCGATCCGTGGTTTTTGAATAACTTCAAAGACATAATCGCGCTTGAGACGAAAATAAAGAAGCTGGGCGACTATAAGCAAATAAACTCAGAATTAATGCGGCAGATAAAGGAGTACGGTTTCAGTGACAAGTATCTGTCGATAGTTTTTGGCATAACGGAAGTCGAGTTTCGCAAATACCGTCAGGGGCTCGGCATCAACCCTGTTTATAAGATGGTTGATACTTGCGGAGCAGAATTTGAAGCGGCTACACCGTATCTTTATTCGACTTATGAAACCGAATGCGAGGCCAACCCAACGAAGAAACAAAAGATCATAATTCTTGGCGGCGGGCCGAACCGAATCGGACAGGGTATAGAATTCGATTACTGCTGTGTTCATGCGGCGTTCGCACTGAAGGAGATTGGTGTCGAGTCGATAATGGTAAACTGCAATCCGGAGACGGTGAGTACCGACTATGATACGTCGGACAGGTTGTACTTTGAGCCGTTGACGTTTGAAGATGTGATGGCTATCGTGGAAAAAGAAAAACCCGATGGCGTTATTGTGCAATTTGGCGGGCAGACGCCGCTGAAACTTGCAGTGTCTCTGGAAAAAGCGGGCGTACCCATCATAGGGACAAGTCCTGACAGTATCGACCAGGCAGAGGACCGAAAGCGTTTCAACAAACTGGTCGATAAGCTCAAGCTGACCCAGCCGTTCAGCGGAACAGCAAAATCTTATGAAGAAACATTGAAGATAGCCAAAAAACTTGGTTATCCATTGCTTATACGTCCATCGTTCGTTTTGGGGGGGCGAGCGATGGAGATTGTTTATGACGAGTCTTCATTAAAGAACTGTGTAGCAAACGCGATAGAGGCTTCCGGCGAGCATCCGATACTTATAGATAAATTCCTCGACGACGCGACCGAACTCGATGTTGACGCTATCTGCGACGGCAAGATGGTTGTCATCGGCGGGATAATGGAGCATATCGAAGAAGCCGGCGTGCATTCAGGTGACAGCGCATGTTCCCTGCCGCAGATGTCACTATCTAAAAAGCTCATTGATGAAGTAAAGCGGCAAACAAAGCTGCTTGCGCTGGAATTGAAAGTGAAGGGATTGATTAATATTCAGTATGCTATTAAGGATGAGAAGATTTATATCCTTGAGGTCAATCCGAGGGCATCACGGACAATTCCTTTCGTGAGCAAGACTATTGGTGTGCCGCTGGCAAAACTTGCCGCCAAAATAATGGCGGGCAAGACATTAAAGGAACTCTGTTTTACCGAAGAGGTATCGCCAAAGCATTACGCGGTCAAGGAAGCGGTATTTCCGTTCCTTAAGTTCCCCGGCTGCGATACGCTGTTGGGACCGGAGATGCTCAGTACCGGCGAAGTGATGGGGCTAAGTGATGACTTTGGTATGGCATTCGCCAAATCGCAGGTCGCGGCTGGTAATCTTTTGCCGACCAGCGGAACGGTGTTTTTCAGCGTCAAGGATGTTGACAAGAAACGCGCGGTAGGGCTGGCAAAAAAACTGCATGAAATGGGATTTAAAATAATTGCGACCAAAGGGACCTGTATCGAGTTTATCAATAATAATATCCCTTCTGAGTTTGTGTTGAAAATGTTTGAAGGGCGCCCAAACGTGGTCGATACAATCATAAATGGCCAGATCGACCTTATTATCAATACCACCATCGGCAAACAGTCGATACTTGATTCGTTCAGCATTCGCCGCACCGCACTTGACCGGCAGGTGCCTTATTTTACGACAATACGCGGGGCGGCAGCGGCTGTGAAGGGTGTCGAGGCACTCGGTAAACAGGAGATGACGGTTAAGCCGATTCAGCTTTATTATAAAAAGAAAGGTTCATAACGTGAAAGCGATTCTGCTGCTGGAAGACGGTACGGTTTTTGAGGGCAAAAGCTTTGGCGCCAAGGGGTTTAAGTGCGGCGAGGTGGTGTTCAATACTTCGATGACCGGCTATCAGGAAATTTTGACCGACCCGTCGTATTACGAGCAGATAATCACGATGACGTATCCATTGATCGGCAACTACGGGACGAACACGCTTGATGTCGAATCTGTAAAGCCGTGGGTCAGCGGTTTTATCGTTAAGGAAAATTGCGATTATCCGAGCAACTGGCGAAATGGAAAGTCACTGGGGGATTACCTCAGCGAAAACGGCGTCGTCGGGCTTGAGGGAATAGATACGCGACAACTGGTAAGGCATATCCGTACGAAAGGCGCGATGCGGGGGATCATTTCATCATCGGACTTGAATCTTAAAAATCTAAAAAAAGAACTGGATAAATATCCGGGTCTGGTTGACCGTGACATTGTAAAAGATGTCACTTCGGCAAAACCTTATCACTGGGATAAAGGCGTTGTTGACGCCATCAGCGGAGAAGAGTGTCTGCCGAAAAAGCGATGTAAGGTAGTGGCTTACGATTTCGGTATCAAGCAGAACATTCTGCGGCTGTTGGTTAGCAACGGCTGTGACGTTCAGGTAGTGCCCGCCAAGGCAACAGCCGAGGAAGTACTGGCGCAAAAGCCGGATGGCGTATTTTTAAGTAACGGACCCGGCGATCCCAGCGGCGTCGATTATGCCGTCGCAGAGATTAAAAAGCTTTTGGGTAAAAAACCAATATTCGGAATTTGCCTTGGACATCAGCTTTTAGGGCTTGCTCTTGACGGCAAACGATTCAAGCTGAAATTCGGCCATCGCGGGGCAAACCATCCGGTAAAGAATTTAAAGACAGGCGAAATTGAGATCACCAGCCAGAATCACGGCTTCTGCATAAACTGCGACTCGCTAAATGAAAAAGAAGTTGAAATGACACACCTGAACCTGAATGATATGACCTGCGAAGGTTTCCGGTGCAGGAATATTCCGGCGTTCTGCGTTCAGTATCATCCGGAGGCATCGCCCGGCCCGCACGATTCGAATTATCTCTTTGCCGATTTCATCACGCTGATGGAACAGAATAAAAGGTAGGTTGTAGGACGTGAAAATTTACCGCTCGTACCAGCCGGTAATTCGAAAGCTTATACAATTATCGTTGAATGAAGGCATATCCAGCGCCTCGTCATAATAAAAGTCTGTATTATTTTTAACCGTAAAGGATTTGGATACCACAGCGCCGTACATATCGAGCGAATTTTTGAATTCAACATCAGCGTTAGGTGCGTAAATAACGCCATAAAAATCAGCGGTGTTTTTCATTTCAAATTCCTGGCTGCCTGTTCCGCCGTATATCACAAAATTGGCAGGTTTTTTGGCTATATTATTGATTTTCGCGCTATTCTCAAACTTTATGTCATCTCCTGCATAAATTACAAGAGAAGAATCTGCGTTAACAATTATCTCGGTATTGTTCCTCGCTTCGATTTTACCGGTAATATACAACACAACATCGCCGTCGATAGTGAGTTTTTTGTTGTTATTAATCTTCAATTTGTTATACTGGCCATTGTCGGCCGATGTCAAAGTGGTATTCTTGCTTATCTCCAAGTCACCTTTACCTGTCAAAACAGGGGTTGCTACAGGCGACAGGATAATATCTTGGCTCAACGCATAGGTTGATCCCTCTATGGTTCCGCTTCCTGTTATAACCTTATCGGGATCGCCGCCAAAACCGACAAAAACATTACCTTCAATAATCGTATTGTTTTCAATTTTAATATCATCATTGCCGGTGCTCAATGTCCCCACATCAACTCCGACCAGAACCACCTCAGAATCCTGCGAATTATAGCCTTTGACAACCCCATTGTTCTTAATCTCAAGTTTTTTGACTACAACGATCCCCTTCCCGAACATGCCCGTCAGTTTTAGCGTGCATACCACAGTTACCTCTTTTTCATTGCAAACACCTGTAGCCGTTACAAGATATCTTCCGCTAACATCGCCGGGTTCTATAGTATAACTGTAAAGGCCAGGACAGTCAGGTAATGTTACGTTCTCTGCTGACGGAAGCTCGGCATCATTCCACGGCTTGTCCAGAAGTTTATCGTTCATTTGGTAAAGCGCTTTGGTCAGGCCCGCGTCGGCAGTCGTACGAGCGATTATTTTGTTGATCTGCCCCTGTGTAAAGGTCATATAAATCTGGCTCATAAACAGCAGTGACGTCCCGATCATCAAAAGCATAACCATCATCGTCATAGCGATGACAAGTACCGAACCTTTTTTGAGCTTTTTATCCCTTCCCATTTTTTATTCCTTACCTGTTATGCAAGAATGCCGAACAGACCATTTTATTAGTCTGGTCGCCATCGTTTAAGGTCAGTATCATCTGTACGCTTTTATCATCCCGCTTGAAAAAGCAGCTTTCCACATTTTCACAAATAACTTCGTTACCCAGCGTCTCGCGCGGCTCGATAACGCCGTATTCAAAATTCAAAGCGCCATCGCTTACATAAAAATTACCATAACGATTAGTTATTCCTCCGGCCTCATCTGGGTAACATACTTCAACCCACTGTCCGGCATCCTCATCAATAAGCACTTTCAGCGTGCTGGACTTTCGCACAACGGATTCGAACCGTCCCCTGGCCATATATGCGTCACGAACCGCCTCGCTGTTTATTTTGTTATACATTTTCCACCAGCCTTTTTGGCTGTCGGCAACTATGAACCCCGACCCAATCATGATTATCGAAGCTACCGCGATAGCCACGACCAGCTCAATGAAAGTCATACCGCTATGGCGGTTATCTTTTTTAAGTACCTGAATTAAGCGCATAACTTGTAAGCCTTGTCTCTTTATTAACATCAACAAAATTAACATCCCCCGGATGTCCATCAACCCAGGCGATATCCACATTCAACCGTCTCAGACCCGTATCTTCAGCTATCCAGGAAAGAGTAGTATAATAGTCAGCGTTATTTATCTCGATTTTATAGCTGCCCAATTTAGTGTAGCCGTCCGGCTCGTCAGGGCCGTCATCGCTGGAAATATCAAGTTGATCGGCAAGGTGATTTGTCGGATCAAAACCGCTTGCCCCATCCACGCCGCGCCAGTTCTCCATCAAGGCACTGGCTGTACGAGCCGCGGTCAGACGCATAGCCGCCTTTACCGCATTTGTCATCGCATAATAACGAAAACACATAGTTCCGATAACTGCGATCATAATGACTACCGCGGCCAGCAGCGCATCAACCAGCGTAAAGCCGCAGCGACGCTTTTTTAGTATGTTTTTAGCCAATTTTTTCATTGCCAATTCCTCAAAAACCCTAATTTTCCCCTCAAAAGCAGCCCTTTTTACTTTTTCAATAAATAGAACAAAAAATTTCATCACCCTCCCCTAAACATCTATCGAACCCTGTCATCACCGGCTTAACCAACATTCATGTTATCGGACGGCATTCTTAAATTTTGGCATATGTATAGAGTCATGGAATCGGCAATATCCCATTTTACGGATCAAAAAGATCTCTAAGCATATATTATGTTTTAAAGCAGTCTTAAAATAAGACCGAATCATGCCTCAACGGCTGTGTGGAAAAATGCTTTTTTAAAAAGGCTATTGAATATGTCAATAAAAAACAAACTCATAGCAATTATGATGATTACCTGTATTGCTGCGATATTGTTGGCAGGCATACTGTTTATTGTGTGGGGTAATCATACTCTTCGGTCCGATACGATACAAAATCTCTCCATACAGGCAAAGATTATCGCAGATAAGTGCCGAAACGCCATTGTTGACGGGGATGTAGCCGGGGCCGAAAAAACACTGGATGCCCTTCATGTAGAACCTTCTATTATTTACGCCTGCATTCGTGACAAGAATGGGGCTGTTTTTGCCAGTTATTATCGCGATGCAACGGATAACAGTGTTCACCTTGTCGAACTTAATAAAAACAACTATGGTTTCGGTAATACTTCGATCAATGTCAGGGAAGATATTATTTATCGGGGCCGCACCATCGGGACTATTCTGCTACGGTCGGATTTGAATCCACTAAAGGTAATGCTCAAACGTAATGCGCTCATCATAGCAGCGGTTCTTTTATTCGCGTCTTTTATCGCTTATTTTCTTTCGATGAGGCTCCAGCAAATTATTTCCCAGCCAATCTTAAGTTTGGTAAGGACCACAAAAGTTATTTCTGAAAATAAAGACTATTCCACACGGGTACCTAAAGGCAGCAATGACGAATTGGGACTCCTTATAAACGCTTTCAATGATATGCTGGAAAAAATTTACTCGCGTGATTCGGAATTGGTAAATTCTAAAAACGAACTTGAAATAAAGGTTGGTTCCCGCACTTTAGACCTGACGGTTGTAAATAAAAAACTAAGGAATGAAATTGCTGAGCGTAAGCAGGCAGAGAAGAAATTAAAAGCCATGCAAGCGGAACTGATGGAAACATCGAGGCAGGCGGGCATGGCTGAAGTGGCAACGGATGTATTGCACAATGTGGGAAATGTTCTTAATAGCGTAAATGTTTCTACATCGCTGATCGCTGAAAAAATATCCGGACTAAAGATACCGCATCTGAAACAAGTGGTCGATATGATCGAGTCTCATCTTGATAACCTGCAAGAGTTCCTTACGTACGACCAGAAAGGCAAACACATACCCTCATATCTGATCAAAGTGGTCAATTTACTTACAGAAGACCAGGCGGATATTAATGATAAACTTGAGTCCCTGGTTAAAAATATTGGGCATATTAAGCAGATAATCAATATGCAGCAGTTATACTCAAGAAAATCAGGAATTGAAACTCCGACATTACTTAGTGAGGTGGTGGAAAATGCCATTTCTATCAATAACACCGGCTTTGAGCAACAAGGAGTACAACTGAGATGTGAATTTGCTGAATTCCCTGAGATCAATATTGACAGGCAAAAGGTTTTACAAATTCTGGTTAATCTTGTAAGCAATGCAAAATATTCTTTGATACACAGTGAAAATAAAGAAAAATTTCTGACCATCAGGTTCTATCAATATAATGATGATCGGCTGCGTATCGAAGTATCAGACAATGGGATGGGGATCGAAGAAGAGAACCTGATCAAAATATTCAGACACGGATTTACAACAAAGAAAACCGGAAACGGATTCGGGCTGCACAGTGGTGCGCTGGCAGCAAAGGAAATGGCCGGTGCGCTGTTCGTTCATAGCGACGGTGCCGGAAAAGGAGCCACATTTACGCTCGAATTGCCATTCAAGCCGGCAGCGGCTATGGCTGTGACTTAAAATTAAGTCGAATAAGTTCTTTTGAAAATGAACAAGACACTTTTTTGAAATAAGTAAGGATGGTTATTATGGAAGCGACAATGGAAAAAACCGAGTGCACTCTTTCTACAAAACCTCAAGAGAAGCATATCGTTAATAATGCGGCTATCGAAAAGAATCGTCGTATTCTGATAATTGATGACAACGAGTTGATTCATGAGGATTTTCTGGCAATTTTGGTAGATGATAACGGCAATAGCACAGATTTCAATGAAGCTGAAGAAGTTCTTTTCGGTATAGCGGCGAACACTATAGAACAGGAGCCTTTTGAAATAGATTTTTGTTTCCAGGGCAACGAGGGCGTTGAGAAGGTTCGACAGGCTTTGGAAGAAAAGCGTCCGTATGCAATGGCGTTTGTTGATATTCGAATGCCGCCAGGATGGGATGGCGTTGAAACGATCCAGCGAATCTGGCAGGTAGATCCTAAAATGCAAATTTGTATATGTACGGCCTATTCAGATTATTCCTGGCACAATATAATCAAACAGTTTGGCTACACCGATAAATTACTTATCCTCAAAAAACCTTTTGACAGGATCGAAGTCTGCCAGATCGCCTGTGCGCTTGTTGAAAAATGGAATCTTAGCCAGCAGGTAGAGAGCAAACAAAAAGAACTGGAAACATTGTTTGATAATTTGTCAGAAGAAGTTTGCATAGCGGGATTGCTTCAACAGGATTTTATGCCCTCCAAATTGCCTGATACAGAGAAAATATGCTGGAGTGCCACTTTTCTTCCTGCCAACTGCGTATCGGGGGATATTTATGATGTCGTTCGTATCGACGATCATCATATCGGCTTCTATGTTGCGGATGTCGTAGGACACGGCGTACCGGCAGGGCTTCTTACCATATTTTTGAAACAGGCGATTGTTATGTATGAAACGGTCGGTAACGATAATCATATAATTGCGCCATCTGAAGTCATGAAGACTCTCAACGATAGAATGTTGGCCCAAAAGCTAACCGGAAATCGGTTTGTGACATGCTGTTATTGTCTTTTGAATACCGATTCAATGGAACTAACATACGCCCGTGCGGGACATCCTTATCCCATTCTTATGCGTAGCTATGAGCAGCCGAAATATCTTGAAAGCCAGGGGCCGCTTTTGGGTATTTTCGAAGATGCTGAATATCCACAGCGAACTGTACAACTTCGGATGGGCGATAAGTTTCTGCTGTATTCTGACGGGATTGAATCCATTATCAGCAACTCTGATGAGAACGGAAATTGTCATTTCCGAGAAGAATTTTGCCAAATCAAAGATACGAACATTGTCGAAATGATGCAAAGTTTAAATATTTCTATAAAATCCATGAAAGAAAATTCATCTGACAATGACGATATTACAGTTGTCGGATTTGAAGTGCTTTAATCAGCTCGACATTTTACGTTTCATGAGATTTTTGCCATTTCAACCATGTAGAAACATAAAATCTTTTCAAGTCGGGGTAGATTCTCCGATTTTACTTTTACCTGTGCCCTGAAAGGCAATAATGGACCATATTTTCAAAAGTGTGCGGTGATTTTGAGGCTGGTAAAGTTGCTTTTTTTGATTCCCTGAAAAATGCTGTTTTTTCTTTACACTGCTTTCTGGTTTTGCTAAGATAATTTTGGTTTTGCCGCACCGGGCAATACGGATGATTTCAGAAAGGATTGTGGCCCAGTGGCTGTTAGTATTTTTATTAAGGGTGAACGCTGCAAAGGATGCGGATTATGCGTGTCCTGCTGCCCCAAGGGCGCCCTGACGATGTCAAAAACGACCAACAGCAAAGGCTACTTCGTTGCCGAGCATAACGGGCGCGAATGCAGCGGATGTGCCTGCTGCGCAATAATGTGCCCCGATGCGGCTATTGAGATCACAAAAACCAATGTCGAAGGGGTCGAACATAAAAAAAAAACCCTAACTAAAGAAAAAGTGCGGGGTTAGCAAAGTGAACGGAGTCAATGATCGTATTTTAATGAGCGGCAATGAGGCCCTCGCTGAAGCGTCCATACTTGCCGGACTTGACGCTTATTTCGGCTACCCCATTACGCCGCAAAACGAGATTCCCGCCTATATGTCCCGCCGAATGCCCGAAGAAGTCCGCGTATTCATCCAGAGCGAAAGCGAACTTGCCGCTATCAATATGGTTTTCGGGGCGTCGGCTA
>JAQURJ010000003.1 GCA_028715705.1 Phycisphaerae bacterium
GGCAAAACCATGATTACATATAAAAAGTTAAGAAAAGGTGTCTGGGAAACAGAGAATTGAGCCGTCTGTCCTGGATAGCCGTCAAATCCAATGGTTGGATTCGAAAATCATTGTGCAACAGGCTCATAGGGTATAATTAAATCAGCGAAATCAGTGTTTAAGAATTTCTGTGTAAATCTGGTTTTATTTCTGTCGCGGTTTGGCCGCAAAAAGAAGCTCACTGCCGACGATTTGCGCCGAGTCGATTTTCCCACTAGCACGCAGAAAATGGGCATTCGCTTTACACAAAGAATCCGAGATATTTTTCGCTTCCGCTGGCTCCGCCCCCGCCTATAGTTACACTACTTCATTTCGACCACAGCGCAGTGGAGCCGAGAAATCTATCTTTTTATAGTTCTCTCCGCTTCAGATACAACCTGACCTCCGGTCGAGATGACATCCTAACCATAGCGCAAATATTATTCAGAATCGGTCTCAAATCAGCTTTAAGCCCAAATTATTTCCTATTTTGCAAGAAAATTAGGCAATTTAGCTCAAGCTGTTAATTGTCTTAAAGGCTTTTTCTAATATCTCCGCTAATTGTGTTTTTGTTATGCAGAGAGGAAGGTATAAATATATGACATTACCTAATGGCCGCAAAATCAAATTCTCTTTAAGCCCCTTTTTGAAAACCTGCTGTCCGATCCTTTCGGTAATTTCAAAGCCCTTTTTTGTTTTCTTATCTTTTACCAGCTCAATTGCCCCCACCATACCAATATATCTTACGTCACCGACTAAACTTAATGGCTTGAAGTTTTCCAGTTCGGTATGAAATTGCCGCATAATAGGTTTTATTTTTTCAAGCGTTTTTTCTTCTTCAAAAATTTCGAGGTTTGCCAAAGCCGCTGCACAGCCGATTGGATTGGCGGTAAAGGTGTGCCCGTGGTAGAAAGTTTTGAATTTTTCATAATCATCGTAAAAGGCGTTATAGATTTTTTCTGTCGTCAGGGTTGCCGCTAAAGGCAGCGTACCGGAAGTTATTCCTTTGGACAGGCACATAAAATCAGGCCCAACATCGGCGTGTTCACAGGCGAACATTTTGCCGGTTCTGCCGAAACCTGTCGCCACTTCATCGGCTATCAGGTGAACATCATATTTTTTTGCAAGCTCTGCGGCTTTTTTCAAGTATTCGGCAGGATAAATTATCATTCCCGCGGCTCCCATCAATAACGGTTCCAAAATAAGCGCAGCGATTGTTTCATTATTTTGTTTGAGAGTTGCTTCCAAGGGTTCGATACATTCGGTATCGCAGCAGCCTTTTTGTTTGCCCATAGGGCAACGGTAACAATGCGGGGTTGGAACTTTAAATGACTGAAACAACAAAGGCTTAAACGGCTGATTGAATATCGTGTTGCCCCCCACGCTCATCGCCCCGATGGTATCGCCGTGGTAAGCCATATCAAGTGACAGAAAATTAGTTTTCTTGTTTTTTCCTGAATTAACCCAATATTGGAAAGACATCTTCAAAGCGGTTTCGACCGCAGTTGAACCATTATCTGAGAAGAAAATTTTCGTAAGTTTTCGCGGAGTGATTGAGACAAGTTTTTCTGCCAGCCGGATCGCCGGTTTATGCGTAAAGCCGGCAAACAGGATATGGTCCAATGAATTTAATTGCTCATTGATCGCTGCCTTAATCTTTGGATGATTGTGGCCATGAATGTTACACCACCAGCTTGAAATGGTGTCATAATAAAAATTTCCTTCGCTGTCATAAAGCCTAATGCCTTCGGCCTTTTCTATAAGGATCGGCGGATCAGTTTCACAATCTTTCATTTGTGTATATGGATGCCACAAGAACCTGAGGTCTTTTTCGATCCATTCATCCATTTGTAAATCCCTTTGAAAAAACGCTCAATATATTATCGCCTATCGGCTTAAACGCTTTTTGCAGCGATGTTTTTTCTTTCAACCAGGGCAATTGCCCCAGTATCCTTTCGCCCGTCAGTGCTTTTATTATTACAGGATTATCATCTGTGATAGTTTTATCTTCATTTTCACAGTCGTTGAAGATAATGCCTTTTATTTTCATATTCCTGGCTTTCAAAGCCTCCACCGTTAGCAGAGTATGATTGACCGTACCCAATTTATTCTTTGCCACAATTATAACAGGTATATCCAGTTCTTTCGCTATATCTATTACCAGTTCTTTGTTATTGAATGGTACCAATGCACCGCCTATGCCTTCAACGATTACCGTGTCAAATTCTTTTGATAATGTCGTGAAGCTGTTCTTTATCTTCACAGCATCAACGCTTTTTCCCTCCAAAGCAGCAGCTAAATGGGCGGAGGCCGGATATCGAAATACGTAAGGGGCGATATCAGGTAAGTATTTTTCTATATCTTCCTTTTTTTTGCCCATAAGCGACAGATGCTCTTCAATATCCGGCGAGAGACCAGCAGAACCGGTTTGTATCCACTTTTGAGTAATAACATTTCGGCCCAGATCTAAAAGATACCGCGCCAATAAGCCGCAAACAATCGTTTTGCCGACGCCGGTATCGGTACCTGTTATAAAAGCCGCTTTCATTTTTTACCCGTCCCTTTTGGCCTGACAGTAGAAAACCTGATATGTCGCTTTAATGTCACCAAACTGTGCCCTGTATATTTTTTCTAATTCGATTATTTTGCTTTTATTGAAACTTTTACCGTTCAAACCGAAACCTCTCGTTCCTGTATATTTGATCGTATCCAGCAGTTCCAGCAATGAACCGTATGTTTTTTTAACAAATTGCTCATTTACCGAAAAAGTATCAAAGTTTTTTTCTAAGATCAATGGAAGCCTGTTGTTATTTATAAAAGTACCCGATGTCGTCTGGATGTCTTCTTTATATAATAGGCTCAAAGATTTGGCAAGTTCACAAAAGGTAGATGGCCCAAATATGGAAAATAAGAAAGTTCCGTTGTTGTCAAGAAGGCCGCTGTATTTTTCTATTGCTCTTTCCAAATTGCCGAACCATTGGAAGCAGGCGTTTGAAGTGATAAGCCCAAAAATTTCGGCTGGGGGCATGGTCTCTGCGTCCGCTGTTATAAATTTTATTCCGCTGCCTTTTAATTTGCGTTGCGATATTTCGATCATCCTGTCGCTTATATCCATAGCCTTTATCATTGCGGTTGGAAACTTGTCTCTTAGAAGCCGAGTGTAGTTGCCTGTGCCGCATCCGATATCGAGTATTTTCTCAAACTTTTCGCCGTTAAGCGAGGACAATAGATTTGCCCCAACCTGATCCTGAACGCCGCAATAAGCGTCATAACATCCTGCATATCGGGAAAAATTATTTTTTATTGTATCTTTAACATTCATACAAACGTCTCTTGAAGTTTTTTTGTAAAAACGGCAGGTGCCCGGCTTCGGCAAAGGTAATAAGCTGTGACTGCGGCAAACTGTTAGATAGCTTAACCGCTTCATCGAAAGGCGCTATTGAATCGGCTTTGCCATGAATGATTTTTATATGCTTTATTTTTTTTAGAAAATGTGGCGTTATCTCGGCTTCTCCAAGCCGATCAAGACCATTAATGAGTTGCCCTAACGACATTTCTTCCAAATATCGCCTTAGACAAGACTCCTTGAACCATTGGTAAGATTTTTTCTCCCGCTGAGAAAAACAATCCTTATAAAATTTATACAGATAAGCGGTTCTGTTTCTTACAAGATAATTTTTTATATCATCCAGGCCTTCTTTTTCATATTTTTTTCGTGCGCTTACCAAAACAATTTCTTCAATCATATCAGGGTTTCCGGCTGCGAAATCACATGCCGCAAAAGCGCCCTGCGACCAGCCCAAAAGGCTTATTTTGTCAATTCGGTTCTCGGCCAAAGCCTGCTTGAGCCTATTTTCAAAATCAGCGGCAGGTTCACCGCAAAAAAATATATAATTATACGGCAGATCCAAAGTCGAAAATATCCTGTGATCAAATGCCCATCCGTCGAATAGAACTAAATGTTGCTCTTGTTCTCTATTTACAAACTTAAACATTGGCGGCATCGCTTATTTTTTCGATAAAACTGTTTAGAATCTCTTTATTATGGTAATAGGTCAGAGAAATTCTCAACCGGCTTTGTCCCTCAGGCACTGTAGGCGGTCGTATCGCGCCGACAATGTATCCATTTTGCCCAAGAGTATTACTCATCTTGACAGTTTTGGATGCATCACTGATAACTAACGGAACTATTTGTGATTCGCTCGCTGATTGAAACCCTTTTTTCTCCAGTTCACTGCGAAAGTAAGCGGCATTTTCCAAAAGCGTCTCCCTGCGAAAAGATTCCTTTCGCACTACTTCAAGGGCGGCGATATTGGCTGCTATCACAGAAGGCGGCAATGCCGTAGAGTATATAAAACTGCGGCTGGTGTTTATCAGATATTCTTTCATCTTTTTTGCGCAGGCCAGGTATGCACCGAAACTGCCTAATGCCTTGCTGAATGTCCCCATTACAAAATCAACTTTTTCGTTCAGCCCTTCTTCGCCGACGACTCCGCTGCCGGTCTTGCCAAATACCCCTGTCGCATGCGCCTCGTCAACCATGATTTTACAATCATATTTTTCTTTCAGGCTTACGATTTCTTTAAGGGGTGCTCTATCTCCATCCATGCTGAAAATCGATTCGGTAATTATCAAGCGATTTTCAAATTTGCCCGACGATTTTTTAAGCAGGGATTCCAAATGCTCAATGTCATTGTGGCGAAAACGAAACATTCTTGCGCCGGACAACGATATCCCATCCAAAATACTGGCATGACTTAACTTGTCGCAAAAAACAGCATCGCTTGAATTACAAATCGCACTTATTATTCCCACATTTGCCTGGTAGCCGCAATTATAAACCAATGCGCTTTCCTTGTCCTTAAACGAAGCTGTCTTTTCCTCCAGTTCATGATGGATATTGAAATTTCCATTCAAAAGTCTGGAAGCGCAGGAACCTGTTCCGTATTTTTCTATAGCTTTTGTCGCGGCTATTTTTAATTGCGGATGCTCTGACAGGCCCAGGTAATCATTTGAAGAAAAATCAAAGAACTCTCTGTTATCTCGATAGAGCTTTCCGTTTTGGCGTAAGTCGGCAGGCCTTAAAACTCTCAAAAGCCCGTCAGCTTGCCTTTGTGTCAAAAATGTTTCTATTCTGCCCATTTTTTAAGTATCGCTTCCACAAGCGCTTGATCGCTTTCAAGAGCATCGCCCTTAACGGTAAGATACCCGCCTATTATCATTCCGTTTGCGCCGGCTGCGAAACCGGCAAGCTGTGAATCTTTCAACGCCGCCTCTCGGCCAGCCGCGATTTTGATAGTTTTATCCTTCAGTATTATCCGGAAAATACATATTGCCCTTATGATATCATCGATGGTTAAAGGTTCGATTTTCTCAAAAGCCGTCCCCTTGATTGGGATCAAAATATTGATGGGAACCGAGTTTACGCCGAGTTCTTTTAGGGTGTAGGCCATATCGATTCTATCCTGCCAGTTCTCGCCCATTCCGATTATCCCGCCGCTGCATACTTCAAGCCCAACTTCTCTTGCGGATTTTATTGTTTCGACCCTTTCATCGAAAGAGTGTGTCGAAACGATCTGCGGATAAAAATTGCGGCTTGTTTCGATATTATGGTGGTAGCGTGAAAGTCCGGCGTCTTTTAGTATCTTCAACGCGGATTTCTCCAATGCTCCCAAAGAACCGCAAACCGCGATATCAATTTTGTCTTTGATTTCCGATATGGCCCCTGCGATTACGTTTATTTCCGTTTCTGCCAGTTTGTTGCCGCTGGTTACAATGCCGAAGTTCTTTGAACCGATTGCACTGGCGTTTTGTGCAGCTTGGACTATTTCGTCTTTTGCTTTAAGCGGATGCACCGAAACATCGGTATTGTGCTTTACCGACTGGGCACAAAATTTACAATCTTCGCCGCAAAGCCCGGATTTGGCATTTAAAATGCTGCACAACTCCAGACCGGCAGTCACATACCGTTTCCTGACCTCATTTGCTTCAGCCATCAGGCTTTCCAACGGCCTTGCCAGCAAATCGCTCGCATCATTTTTTGAATTCATTCTCATACGAAAGGGATTTTACCGTATAAGGCGAATAAAAACAAGATTTCAGGGGCGAAGGGGGGAATCTATCAATTTAACCATCACTACAAAGTGAAAGGCAGGAAAAGCTATTCGCTTCGCAGCCAGTATGTGGTCAGAACCTGCAAATCCTGTGAATCGACAAAATCATCGTTCGGGTCGGCTATGTCGGCTGGGCAATTGGGTTCGTAACATTCTTGCTGCCAATAGCTGGAAAGAATGCCGAAATCTGCGAAATCGACGGTGCAGTCATCATTAAGATTGCCGACCTGCTCGGTTAGGCATATCTGAAGACCGTCAACGGCGAAAAATGACTCGAATACTGAATCATAACAGTCGCTGACGAACAATTCAAGATTATAAGTGCCTTCCTCGTCTTCGGTAAATACATGTGAAAAGTACCGCCAGCCATCGGTCGAACCATAGCTGTTAACATTATTGACGTCAATATAAAAAAGTTCTTTGATGACTATAGCGGGATTATTAATATCGGTCAGCCTTATCGAGGCCCAATCATTATAGGGCATGTAGTCGTATGTTCCAAAAAAGTAAAAAAAGGATAATTCCTGACCGGACGTAATCGTAATGGTTTGATAGACATATGATTCCTGATAGCCCCCTTCGGCTGTACCGAGCATCACAAAATACTGCCCATCAACAGCATTAACTTCATTAACCAGCCATTGCCGCTGACGTTGGGGGTCTGAAGTAAAAGTAGAAACAACGAAAACCACATTGACGGAATTCCAGTCAGTTGGCATAAAAGTAACATCGTTGAAATCCTCAAAACTGCCGTTTAGTACCTGCCCCATCGCTGCTGTTGCCAGCAGTAAAATAGCGGCCACAATATGCGAAAAAACACATTTTCTAACCATCTTAACTCCCTTTCGGCCCATTGCTTCCTCAACGGATATAATAACGATAGAAAAAACATATAACACCGGAAGCAATCACGGCTAATTATTATGACGCGGTGTCACAGCATTTTGTTACATCTCCGTATAAAAATTTTAAATATTTTCTTAACCGGCTGCTACCTCGGTACGCATGCCTCGTCTTCGGGCATTGCGCCGCAGTCTATGAGCCAGTTTTCCTGCATTTTTGCAAAGTCAAAAAAATCGACTTTACAGTCGTTATTTATATCTCCGGCGAGCTTGTAGGTACACCATGGTTCCGGGGGGCCCTCGATTATTTTCAAAGCGTCAACCGCCAGATACGATGAAATCTTGTAATCACTTACATCCTCAACTCGCAAAGTCAGCACATAAGTGCCAGCTTCGTTACTGTCAAAAGCATGGCTGAATCTTCCCCAATTTTCCATTGAATTGTAACTGCCAACAGAATTAACGTCCTTATAAGCCAGCAGGATTTCGGTTAGACCGGAACAGGGGTCTGCCGGAATAAGTTTTATAGTGGCAAAGTCGTTCCAGACCGGCAACCAATCGTCTGTAGCGAAAAAATATACGCCGGTAATGCTTTCGCCGGCATTAACATCGATTACCTGGGTTAACTGGCTGTAATAAGTTGTTTCAGTGCGGCCGCCGGTTTTCAGCATAACAAAATTTTGGCCATCGACAGCATTTATGGTTACCTGCGGATTAGAGCGAGCATGAGTATAGGTCTGAAGGATTTCAGGCGTACCCCCACTGGCATCCCATGGCCCATTCGGATACCACATCATATTAGGGTCTTCTTCAAAGCTGCCGCTGAGGATCTGGCCGCAAATACCTGTAAATGCAAGGGTCACGACAAAAAATAAGGCTGGCAAAGCAAAGCTCGTTTTCATCCTCGATTTTCCCTTTCCGCCTTTGCTTCCGCTTTATGATATGATAACAACTTAAATTATGAAAAATATATTATTTGGAAGCTGTACGGCTAATCACTAGAGACGCAATTTTTTATTACTTTATTTCACTCCGAATTAAATTTCCAATTCTTTCCCATTCATCGCCCTTGATTATACCAAAATATCGCTTGAAAAGGTAATTTTTTACCATAAATCTGAAAATTTTCGCAAAATGTGAAATTTCTACTGGCTCTGCTAAATAAAAGCTCGGAATTGTCTGGCCAGGGCAAGTGTTGTTTCGCCTGGTTTGCCATCGTAAATATCTTTTCCGTCGAAACTTACGACAGGGGTAATATCGGCGGTGGTTGCAGCGATAAAAAGCTCATCGGCGGATTTTGCCTGATCGGGGGTGATAGATTGTTCGACGACTTCGATACCAAGTTCCTGGGCGGCTTTGGCAATGTATTTGCGTGTGATGGATGGCAAAATATTAGCCGAAAGTGGGGACGAATATAGTTTTTTGTCTATTATGGCGAAAAAAGTCGAGGCTGCCCCCTCCGTTATTAAACCACTTTCATCGACCAGAATTGCTTCCGAACACCCCTTTTGGGCTGCATCGCGACGAGCCATCACATTTGCCAGCAGGTTCAGTGATTTAATATCGCAGCGTTTCCACCGCCAATCGGGATGCGTCGAAACCTTGATGCCTTCCTTTTTGGGTTTTAGGTTTTCATGAATCTGCGAGATTGTCAAAAAGAAATTGGGTGTAAGCCCTTTATCCGCCGCATGGTCCCGAGGACCTGAACCCCTGGTTACATGAAAATATATCTTTGCGTTGCTGATTTTGGCCTCTTTGAATGCTTCGAGAACGCGGTTTTTTACTGTTTCAACGCCGATTCCTGTGATTTCGATCTCTTGCAGGCTGCGGGTAAATCTGGCAAAGTGGTCACCAAGGGCAAAAATCCTGCCATCATAGCTGCGAAGGACCTCATAAACCCCATCGCCGAAGTACGTACCCCTGTCGAAATAGACCGGGTCGAGCGAGTCGGCTGGGACGATTTTGTCATTTGTCATCGCGATATGCATATTTGTGAAATCGGACAAAAACACTAAAATTGTTGAATTTGCAAAATATTACAGTTAAATCGGAATTTTAGCTTTACAAAAATGAGGTAAATTTCTAAAATGCACGGCTCTTTATAAGAAAAAGTCAGGAGTTAAGAATGTACGCTGTTATCGAACAAGGTGGAAAACAATATAAAGTATCAGAAGGCGACCGCCTTCAGGTTGAATTGACCGACATCGCCGCAGACGCCGCAACTCTCGAAATGGACAAGGTGCTGATGGTCAGCGACGGTACAGACGTCAAGATTGGCAAGCCCTATCTCGATGGTGCAAAGGTCATTGGCAAGTTCGAAACTACAGCCGAAGAGGGAGTTATAAAGGGCAAAAAGCTCTATCCCACCCATTTCCGCCGCCGCAAGGACAGCATGAAACGCATCGGTCACAGGCAGAAATATCAGCAAGTAGTTATTGAAAAGATCGAAGCGTAAGTCTGAATTGCCCTAAGTTTTCAGTATTGCTGAATTCACCGTTTCATCGGCAAAAGTTCGCCATTTTTCTGCACCTTGTTCGCTGAACAGGTTGAAAGAATCCTCGTCCACAAGCTTGCCGAGTATTATTTTCCGCAGAGCAGGGTCCTTGATTTGTTCTAATATCAGCTTTCTCTGCTTTTCGAGTTCAGCCAGAAATCGACCATGCTGCTCGGTGAATATCCCTTCGAGTTTTTTGCGTAAATGACCGGCGTATGCCGGGCAGTAGCCTTCGGTACTCACGGCTATCTGTAAATCGCCTCTTTTTACGACGGCTGGAACGAAAAAGTCGCAAAGCTGCGGCTCATCCACCACATTGCAGAAAATTTCAAGCTCCTGACAATCCCTATAGACCCGCTCGTTGAGAATATGGTTGTTTGTCGCGGCTATAACCAAAGAAGCGCCGGTAAGGTACTCTTTGGAGTATTTCGCTTTTATAAGTTCGACATTTGTGTCGAGACACAGGCTTGTGAGCGTCTGGTCGATATGGTCGCCGATCACCACCAGCCGAGCGCCGGCGTCGAGCAGGGTCTTGGCCTTTCGGACAGCGACACAGCCGCCGCCGACAATAACTACGCGTTTTTCGGCAATTTCGAGAAAGATCGGATATTTCGACATCTTTGTGCTCCCCAACGATTAACCCCAATATACTATTCATTATAACAGTTTTAATTTTGCGGTCAAACAACATTTTTGCCAGAAGTTTGGGCAGGTATTCTATTTGACCAGCGGGGCGTTTGGGTATAATATACGGCTGTTGTCTGGTACTTTTAGTATATAGTTAACAGCCAAACAGCCGGTTTTTAAACGCAGATTGCGCTGATGGCGCTGATGCCAATACAAAAACAACCGACAATGACCAAACGGTTTTGATGACAGCAGCGGCGAGCGGCCATGCAGCGGTTGTCAGGCTTCTGTTGGAAAATGGTGCTGAGTTCGACGCCTAAAACAAAAAAGGTGCAACATCGCTTATAACAGCCGCACTTGCAGGCCAAACAGAAGTTGTCGAAATTTTACTGGAAAAAGGCGATGATGTTAATGTTAGTCTTGACAATGGTATTACCGCTCTCTGGGTAGCTGTTTATAATGGGCATATAGATATTGTTAAGCTTCTTTTGGACGTGGGTGCCGAAGTTAATCCAAAAGCTAATGAGTTAACAGCTCTATCGGCTGCTATGCAACAGGGTTATACAGATATCATGCAACTGCTTGAAAAGGCTGGTGCAATATACTAAGGAGCAAAATTAAGGATAAGAAAACTGTGACAGAAAATATTCCAAGATATTTTAATGATGACGGCAGTGAGATAAATCCCGACCTTATTATCAAGCCGGATTTATGTATTACCTGTCGGAATGATGATCTGTCTGGTGAAGATGAAGTTTTGTGCAATTTGACCAGGGCTGACCAGGATGGAGAGGAAGAATTTCATTGCGAGGCATATAGGTCAAAAGGATAATAGGGAAAAACGTAAAAAGCATAAAAGGTAAAATATGAGATTATGAAAAAAGTAGTAAAAAAATATAGGATGAGCAAGGCGTCGGTGCAAGATGAGCTTAAATATTGGCTGAGCAAAAGTCCGGAAGAAAGAGTGTCAGCAGTTGAGATTTTGAGAAGGCAGTATTAGGGAAATTCTACAAGACTTCAAAGAGTTGTTCGAGTGATTAAGCGAAAGAAAAGTAATATTTAGGCACGGATTTGTACTGATTAGTACTGTTTTTTACTATGAATGAAAAAGTAAAAAGAATAGTTACACCGATGGATGACGATGTTATCCGCCAGCTACGGGCGGGGGATGAGGTATTGCTTAACGGCGTTATTTATACGGCTCGGGATATGGCGCATAAGCGGCTGTGCGAGGCACTCAAAAAGGGCGAAAAACTGCCATTCGAGATGGCTGGTGCGGTAATTTATTTTGTCGGGCCGACTCCGGCTCGCCCCGGAAAGCCTATCGGGGCGGCTGGGCCGACGACGTCTTCTCGGATGGATGCCTTCAGTCCCAAGCTTATCGCAGCGGGGCTGAAAGGGATGATAGGCAAGGGATATCGGTCTGACGAAGTACGGGATGCCTTGAAAAAGTGTGGTGCGGTTCATTTTGCCGCTGTGGGCGGGGCTGGTGCGCTTTTGAGCAAACACATCAAGAGCAGCCGTATTATCGCTTATGACGATCTTGGCACGGAGGCTGTTCGTGAACTGGAAGTGGTTGATTTTCCGGTGGTTGTGGCTTACGATGCGCACGGAAATAGTGTATATGGTTCGTAGTTCGTTGTTCGTGGTTCGTTGACAAACGGAAAGACAAAATTTGATGAAATTTAAGTTTGAAGAATTAGACGTCTATCAGAAAGCAGTTAGTTTTGCTGGACAGATGTATGTTCAGACAAAGACTTTTCCGAAAGATGAATTGTTTGGATTGATAAGCCAGTTGAGGAGGGCGGCAGTATCTATTTCGCTAAACATCGCTGAAGGGTCAGCAAGAAGTAAGAAAGATTTCGCAAGATTCCTTGATATGTCCAGAGGATCGGTCTATGAATGTGTAACGGTATTAAAAATATGTCGAGATCAAAAATATATAGGTGAACAGCAATTTGAAGGATATGAGGATTCACTTGTTATAATATCAAAGATGCTTAGCGGCCTCAAACGGTCATTATTAGTTAACAGTACACCACGAACAACGAACTACCAACCACGAACATAAAGGAGTAAATTTGAAAGCAGCGTTAATAGGTTTGATGCAGTCGGGTAAGAGTACGATATTAAGCGCGATAAGCGGCAGGGCAATGTCCCAGGCTGGCGTTGCAGTGATAGAAGAAGCGATAGTGCCGGTGCCGGATGAACGGCTGGATTTTTTGACGGATATGTATAAGCCGAAAAAGACAACGCGGGGGACTATCGACTGCCTCGATGTGCCGGGGTTTAATTTTCAAGATGAGCACGGCAGGGCAGCGGCGAGGCGGCTGGTAAACAAGATAAGAACTGTTGACCTGCTTGTCTGGGTAATACGGGCGTTCGATGACGCGTCTGTGCCTGCGTACAGAAATCGGGTTGACCCGTTGCGCGATCTGGAGGAGTTCAAAACGGAGCTATTGCTTGCCGACCTTGAATTGGTGACAACGCGGATAGAGCGGCTGGAATCGCAGATCAAAAAACCGACCAAGACGCAGGCTCAGGATAAAGCCGAACTTGAACTGCAAAAGAAATTGCAGGATGCTATCGAGTCGGAAAAGCCTATCCGTTCCGTGATAAGCAGCGATGCCGAACTTGATATAATTAAGTCCCTTGGTTTTCTTACGCTAAAACCATTTGTGGTCGTATTGAACGTGGGCGAAGGGAATCTCGACACCGAATACGACTTAAAAGGTACTATTGGCGATGCAAGGGTTATTAAACTTTGCGCGAAATTGGAGCATGAGTTAAGCCTTCTTGATGCCGAAAGCCGCAGTGAGTTTATGAAAGACTTGGGCATAACGGAATCGGCTGTGAGCAAATTTGTGAATAGCTGTTACAGCGAACTTGGATATATTAGTTTCCTTACAAGCGGCGCCGACGAGGTTCGTGCCTGGCCGATACACGCCGGGACAACGGCTGTGGACGCAGCCGGAAAAATTCACAGTGATATCAAGCGGGGTTTTATCCGTGCCGAGACGACGGCATTCGAGGATCTGAAAAAGTATGGTTCGGAAAAGGATGTGAAAGCGGCAGGCAGGATACGGCTGGAAGGCAAGGACTACATCGTTCAGGATGGCGATATAATAAACTTCAGGTTTAATGTTTAAGGAGTGCTATGAAAGCGGTTGTTTTGACCGGCATCAGAGATATGGAAATCTGCGACTTGCCGGAACCAAAAATTGAAAAAGCCGACGAGGTGCTGTTGAAAATTGAAAAGGTGGGCGTATGCGGTTCGGATGTCCATTATTACGAAACGGGCAGGATAGGCTCTCAGGTTGTTAAATTCCCATTTATCGTAGGCCACGAGTGTGCAGCGACTGTTGTGGCTGTTGGTGATAATGTCAAACGGTTAAAAGCAGGCGATAGAGTCGTGGTTGACCCTGCAATCAGTTGCAGCAAGTGCGATCAGTGCCTCGCGGGCAGAAAGAATACATGCCGCAACCTCAAATTCCTCGGCTGCCCGGGGCAGACCAGCGGCTGTCTTTGTGAATATATTGTGATGCCCCAGGAAAGCTGTTTTTCGGTATCAACGGATTTCAGTTTTGAGCGTGGCGTTTTGTGCGAGCCGCTGGCGATAGGACTGTATGCGGTCAAGCAGGCAAAATTAAAAGAAGGCGCCAACATTGCCATCCTCGGTGCAGGACCTATAGGGTTAAGCTGTCTGGTTTGCTCCAGATACCGAAATGTTGGAAAATCTTTTGTTACGGACAAAATATCCGAAAGAATAACAGTTGCCCAAAACGGCGGTGCGAGCTGGACGGGCAATCCTGACAAACAGGATATTATTGCCGAAATACTTAAACAGCAGCCGGACGGCGTGGATGCGGTATTTGAATGCGCAGGGCAGCAGGAAACAATGGACCAGGCGATAGAGATATTAAAGCCGGGCGGAAAATTGATGCTGATAGGTATTCCTCGCGAGGACAGGGTGACATTTGTGATAGACAAAATGCGGCGCAAGGAGCTAACTGTCGTAAACGTGCGGCGGCAGAACGAAGTGACACAGGAATGTATCGACCTGGTCGGCACCGATAAAATTGATGTGGATTTTATGATAACGCACCGATTTGCGCCGGAGCAATCCAAAGAGGCATTCGAATTAGTCGCTAATTACTCCGACGGCGTTGTTAAGGCTTTGATAGAATTTTAAGATGAATAAAGCGGCTATTATCAGTATCGGTAACGAACTTCTAAACGGTTTCACAACCGATACGAATACGCCGTTTATCTGTGACAAGCTCATTCGCAGCGGCGTGGAGGTTGTTTGTTCTTTGAAACTGCCAGATGATATTGAAAAGATTTGTGAAGGGCTTGAATTTGTTTCTCGTGATGCCGAGGCGATCATCATAACCGGCGGACTCGGCCCTACTGATGACGACCTGACACGACAGGCTCTGGCACATTTTTTGAAAGTCGAACTGGAATTCAATGAGCGTGTCTTTGAGAATATGCGGCAATACTTTATCAGCCGTAATTACCAAATGGCCGAGAAGAACAGGGTGCAGGCATATTTCCCCAAAGGCAGCGAACCGTTGCCAAATCCAATAGGAACAGCCGAGGGGATAGCCGCTTGTGCGGATGGCAAACTTTATTTTGCCCTTCCCGGTGTGCCTTCCGAGATGGAAAAAATGCTCCAGTATTCTGTCCTGCCGAAATTAAGCAAAACCGCAAAGAGCAAAGCTATATTTATCAAAAAATTGAAATGTTTCGGCGCAGGCGAATCGACCATCGCCCAGATGCTTGGGGATGTGATGCAGCGGAATAGAAATCCGCTCGTCAACTGTACCGTACGGCAGGGTGTTATCACTCTTCATATCGTTGCCGCAGCCGCTGACGAACAAAAAGCAAAAACAATGGCACTGGCCCAGGCCGAAAATAGCAAAGACATACTTGGTGAACTGGTTTTTGGTGAAGACGACCAAAGCCTTTCACAGGCAGTTGCCGAGAAACTGACCAAAGAAGGCAAAACAGTTGCCGTTGCCGAATCGTGTACGGGTGGACTATTGGCTAAAATGCTGACCGATATTGCCGGCTCCAGCCGGTATTTTACCTGCGGCTGGGTGACATACAGCAATGACGCCAAGATCAGAGAATTGGGTGTTCCCGTGGATTTGATAGAAAAATACGGTGCTGTCAGCGAGCAAGTAGCAATGGCTATGGCGACAGCGGCTCGTAAAAAAAGCGGCAGCGACATCACAGTCGCTATAACCGGCATAGCCGGACCGGGCAGTACCGGGCAAAAACCGGTCGGACTGGTTTATATAGCCATCGCCGACAAAACCGGCTGCAGGGTTGAACAACGCAATTTCAGGGCCGACCGCGAATCCGTACGCATACGCGCAGCCCAAACCGCACTGAATATGCTCCGGATCACTTTAAAAAACAGGTAACACTTCCAATTTTTTTATCACAAAAACCCGTCTTTTTACCCCTCAAAATCGGCAAAAAAACCAAAAGAGCATTTTTTACTTGATTTGCCTTATGGCATTTTGCTATAATACGGCTGAAGAAGATTAGAAGAAGAAGGAAGGTGCTTGATGAAGAAGTTGTATTATGGATGGTGGGTTCCTTTTACACTTAATAAAAGGAAAATTTTGGTCTTGGCTATCGCGACTTACATTGCGTTATGCTAAAAAGAATCGACCTGGGTGCCAAAGCCGCTTAGCTAAGCGGCTTTTTTTATGCGCTTGTGCGAAAATAACAAAATATCGAAAATTTTAATTTTCTCCATTGTCCGTTTGTTAATTTCTGCCTGTGTAAAATCAAAATTGTGGATAAGTTAAGTACGAAACTGCTTGACTGCGCAGGCTCTGCAAAGTATCTTATTGCTATGCGTAATTGTCCTTTAGGCACTAAATGAAAGGATTTGCTTTGGATAAATTTAAAAAATACTCAACATCGACAGAAATAGACAGTCCCTCTACGATGCAGGCGATAATTGCCAAGGGAAAGGGATTTGAAAATCTTGAGGTGGCACAAGTGCCGGTTCCAGCCATAAATCCAAACCAGCTTCTGGCTCGTGTCGATGCCGCCGGTGTGTGCACAAGCATCCTAAAATTGATAGACCAGGGGCCGGATCATACGTTTATTCGCGGCTGGGATATGGAAAAAAACCCTATCATTCTTGGCGACGAGGGTTCGGTAACGCTGGTTAAAATCGGCGATAATCTTAAAAATAAGTATCGGCCCGGTCAACGGTTCGCCATTCAGCCGGCTGTTGACTCGGACCCGATAAATCACCGTGAACGGTACAGGGATGTTGAGAATATGCACAAGTGTGCTGTTGGATATACTCTCGGCGGCCATCTTGCCCAGTATATTGTGGTTCAGGAAGAGGTCTTAAAGGCTGATTGTATGCTGCCGCTGCCCAATGATAGTATGTCTTATTTTGCTGTGTCTATGGCCGAGCCTATAAGCTGCATATATTCGGCTCAGCAGCGTAATTACCATATCATCAAGAAAGGTCCTCACGCCGAAAGAAAGCCGCAGCTTGGCATGCTTTCCGGCGGTGTTGCCGTAGTTATAGGAGCAGGTGCTATGGGAAGAATGCACGCCGAGCTTGCACTTAGGTTTAATCCGAGGGTTTTGATTGTTTCCGACCTTCAGCAGGAAAGGCTCGACAGAACAATATTGAATATTGGTCAGAAGGCCAAAGCAAATAACTGCAAGCTCATCTGCGTATTGTCGAATAAGCTTGACGAGACCGTTAAAAAAGAATCTAACGGCAGGGGCGCAGACGATATGATTCTTGCGGTAGGAATAAATCCTGTCCAGCAGCACGCCTTATCGCTGCTTGCCGCTGGCGGGGTCGCCAATCTTTTCGGCGGTTTGCCAAAAGGCAAGCATATCCTTCAGCTTGATGCGATTGCCGTTCATTATCAGGAAATAAAGATTGTAGGTTCAAGCGGCGGCGAACCGTCGGATATGTCGGCTACATTGAAGGCCATCGCGAATAACGATGTCGATCCCGGCAATTACATCGCCGCCATTGGTTCGCTTGATAACGCGATAGATGTCTTAAAATTGATCAGGGAGACCAAGATTGACGGCAAGGCGATTCTTTATCCACATGTAAAAAAGACGCCGCTTCAGATAATCGACTACTGGGACAAGGACAAAGAGATAGAGTTTCTCAACGACAGGCTGGCATAAGAAAGGTTTTTGCGCAATGAAAGGTCACATCTTTACAGGTTTTGGTTTTGGTCCGACCCAATCGAGGAAGCCAAACTTTACGGCCATAACGCCATTCACGCTTCGTTGGCCTATCTTGGCGCATACAAAGGTTACAAGAAAATGGTCCAGCTTAAGACAGACAAACGGATAATGAAGATCGCTGCGGATGCGTTTATAAAAGAATCCGGTGCGGCTTTGATAAAAAAATATGCCGATTTAAATGACGAGTTGTTCACCGAAAAGGGCTATAAGGCTTTTGCCGACGATTTACTCTCGCGGATGACTAACCCTTATCTTGATGATACTATTGAGCGAGCGGCAAGAGACCCCGAAAGGAAGCTCGGCGCAAACGATCGGATATTCGGTACGATGCGGCTGGCTCTGGAATATGGTATTGAGCCTGAAAATATGGCCATCGGGGCTGCAGCGGGATTGATTTTTCTGCTAAAAGCCAAAGGCGTCGAAAACATCACAAACGAAGTTTTATCTGAAGAAGTGGCTGGGATTTTCGCTAATAATCCCAGCCAATACGATGAAAAACTGATCGCTCTGACCCAAAAGGCGTTTAATCTCTTGAAAAACCTGTAATTTTGTTGAGGGGAGGTTGCCAGCCGCAAAAATAGGGGATTTTCCCTATATCTTTCTCTTTGGGAACATCGTACCATAACTGTGATGGTAGAATCCTTTTTAAGTGTGCGGGCTGAAAAATGGAAGATGAAAGAATCAACATATTTGTCATCAAGCACAAGCAGGCGTTAGACAATCATTTATGCCCTGAATGCGGAATGATAATGCAGGAGGCGCAAAGGAGCGACGAAAGCGGCTTTGTGTTCGTCTGGTGGGAGTGCCCCAGAGATAATTGCTGGGGGCAGTGGCTTGAAAAGAAAGCCTCCGTGATGAGTGTGGCATAACGGGAGAATCTTTCGCTATTGTTAATTGCTGACCATAATTTGGATAAATAGTGGCCAAAGGTAGGGGGTATTAGGCAAAAAGCTTCAAATTTGGGAGGATGATTATGGTTAAAATTCATATTTTATTAAGTTAGGTTGCATACCCAAAAGGATACCCAAATGCAGGTGTTAAAAAAAGAGCAGAATAAGCTGGCCCAGCGGCTTGAGCGAAAGAACAAGGAATTGCAGAACGTTCTTTATGTGCTAAGTCACGATTTGGGCAGCCCGTTGTTGAGCATTCGCGCTTTTACCCATGAGTTGAAGCGGGCGTGCAGCCAAATTATCAAATGCGTTGAAGATGGGGCCAGCGAATCAGTTCGGACAAAAGTTGAGAATCTGGTTCGCAGGGATATTCAGGAATCTCTCGGATATATTAATGATAGTACTGACGAAATAGGGGGTATGCTCGAAGAGTTAAAACTGCTATCCCGTGCGGGGAGGGCGAATTTGGACATCAAGCCGCTTGACATGGCCCGAATCGTAAAAGAGCAGGCCGAGAATATGAAAATGGAAATTGAAGATGCGGGGATAAAGATTGAAGTCGGCCAGATGCCTGACTGTATGGGTGATGAAGGGCAGATCAGGCGAGTTTGGGATAGTTTGTTGGCTAATGCCGCCAGGCGTGTGAAAAATGGGCAGGGGGGGATTATAAGGATTTGGGGTCAGCAGAAAGATGATATAGTTGTTTACACCGTTCAGGACAATGGCCCCGGTTTGAAACCCGAAGAGAAGGAGAAGATTTTCGAGATATTTTACCATTCGGATAGCGACCGGAATGGCAGCGGGCGCCTCGGCTTGGCCGTAGTACAGCAAATACTGGAACGGCAGGATGGATGGATTTCGGTCGAGGCGGAAGAGGGACAAGGCGCTTCGTTCAACATGGCACTCCCAGCCGCCTAAACCGCCTCTTCGTGTCTAAATTCCCTGTGGTAAAAAATGGCTGTTTGGCCGTTTTCTGATATCTGACAGCTGACATCTAAATATTTTGCTTTTTACTCTGTCATTTGAATTTTCGATTTTTTTTGCAAAAACCTGTGTTAATCTGTGGTTAAATTGCTTTAAGCTTTTATGAAACAAGAATTTATGCAAAAAATCCTGATTTACCCTGAGTGCGTTCTGATTTGCTCTGATATAGCTGTGATTGGCTCTGAGTATATTCTGATGTGCTCTGATGAACCAACAATCAGCCGTAAAAAGCCCTAAGTTCGAGTAAAAGGCCATTGAACAGGGTGTGTATAATGGCGTATAATTGGTGCGCCACCGAGAATTCGGCAGGTGGAAAAAAGATCGAATTGCATCAAGAAAGGGAAAAAGTTAAGAAAAAATAAAAATTTTTTCAAAATGGGTGTTGACGCGGTTTGGTTTTTGCGTACAATGACTTTTCTCTGTGGTCAGCGATGGTGTTAATCATCAGTACTGGCCACTGTTTTTTTTTGGTTCTTTGACAAGTTAACAGTTATGCCATACATAGCAGTGAAGGTGTGCTGCTGTCTCTGTGCAGCAAATTACAGAGAAGTTTCAGAGTTTTACTCAGCACACTAAACTGCAAGAATTTAAAGCTTGTAAGTGCTGAGCCTTCATTGACGAATCCTGTCTTCGGACAGTTCGACAAATAAATTTGAAGGGTTTGATCCTGGCTCAGAACGAACGCTGGCGGCGTGGCTAAGACATGCAAGTCGAACGGACAGTTAATTTATTAGCTGTTAGTGGCGAAAGGGTGAGTAATGGACAGGTAACGTACCCCGATCTCTGGGATAGCGTCTCGAAAGGGGCATTAATACCAGATAATATCATAGATTGATGGATTTATGATCAAAGATTTATCGGTTCGGGAGCGACCTATCTCCTATCAGCTTGTTGGTGAGGTAACGGCCCACCAAGGCTTTGACGGGTAGCGGGACTGAGAGGTTGGCCCGCCACATTGGGACTGAGACACTGCCCAGACCCCCACGGGGGGCTGCAGTAACGAATATTGCGCAATGAGCGAAAGCTTGACGCAGCGACGCCGCGTGTAGGATGAAGTCTTTCGGGATGTAAACTACTGTCAGGGATAAGAAAGACCATTTCGGTGGTTTGATCTACCCCAGAGGAAGTCACGGCTAACTTCGTGCCAGCAGCCGCGGTAAGACGAAGGTGGCTAGCGTTGTTCGGTGTCACTGGGCTTAAAGCGTGTGTAGGCGGAAATGTAAGCGTTTTGTGAAATCCCTCGGCTTAACCGGGGAATTGCGTGACGAACTACATTTCTTGAGGCAAATAGGGGTGCATGGAACTCTTGGTGGAGCGGTGGAATGCGTAGATATCAAGAGGAACGCCAGTGGTGAAGACGGTGCACTAGATTTGTTCTGACGCTGAGACACGAAAGCGTGGGTAGCGAACGGGATTAGATACCCCGGTAGTCCACGCCGTAAACGATGTCTACTAGGTTGCGGGAGTTCTGATGCTCTCGCGGCCGAAGCAAAAGTGTTAAGTAGACCGCCTGGGGAGTACGGTCGCAAGGCTAAAACTCAAAGGAATTGACGGGGGCTCACACAAGCGGTGGAGCATGTGGATTAATTCGAAGCAACGCGCAGAACCTTACCTAGGTTTGACATGCTTGGATGCCTTATTGGAAACAGTGTAGGCTGCCCGCAAGGGTGAAACTTGCACAGGTGCTGCATGGCTGTCGTCAGCTCGTGTCGTGAGATGTCGGGTTAAGTCCTTTAACGAGCGAAACCCTTGCCGTTAGTTACCAGCGGGTCATGCCGGGAACTCTAGCGGGACTGCCGGTGTTAAACCGGAGGAAGGTGGGGACGACGTCAAGTCATCATGGCCTTTATGCCTAGGGCCTCACACGTGCTACAATGGCAGCGACAAAGCGACGCAAGACCGCAAGGTGGAGCAAATCGCAAAAACGCTGCCCCAGTTCGGATTGCAGACTGGCAACTCGTCTGCATGAAGTTGGAATCGCTAGTAATCGCGTATCAGCTATGACGCGGTGAATGTGTTCCTGAGCCTTGTACACACCGCCCGTCAAGTCATGGGAGTTGGGAGTACCCGAAGTCGGTTTGCTAACCCGTAAGGGAAGCGGCTGCCGACGGTAAGCCCGATGACTGGGACTAAGTCGTAACAAGGTAGCCGTAGGGGAACCTGCGGCTGGATCACCTCCTTTCTAGGGAATACCTTAGAACGTCGCCGATATTTTGGTGACGTAAAAGTCAGACATTTTCGCTGCTTTGGCATGACTGTTCTTGATATTAAAGCCCTGTCTTCGGACAGGGCTTTTTTTGTTAGAATGGGGTGTTTGTTTTAATAGAAAAACTTATTGTAGATTCTGATTGTTGAATTTATAATGTTTTCCGAAGGGGTGAGTTAAAGTCGAGGCAAAACCCCGCAGGAAAATGGGCTTTTTTAACAAGGAGGCGAACATGCCAGTTTTAGCTGTTATTATTGTCGGAGTTTTTGTATTCATTTTCTTTTCAGGCATTCGGATTGTCCGGCCAACGCATCGCGGGCTTGTGGAGCGGCTTGGTAGATACAAACGGTTTGCTGCGCCGGGATTTAACTGGATAATTCCTATTGTTGACCGAATGGTACAGGTCAATATCACCGAGCAGATGGTTGACGCCCAGCCGCAGGAAATCATCACAAATGATAATCTTAACGCCCGTGTCGATGCACAGGTTTATTTTAAGGTCAAGCCCGATGAGGATAGCGTCAAATGTTCCCAGTATAATGTGAACAACTATGAGTGGCAGGTAGTTAATCTTGCGCGGACGACCTTGAGAAATATTATAGGAACGCTGACCCTCAAATCTGCTAACAGCGAGCGCGACAAGATCAACGGTGACCTGCTGACCACGCTGGCTAAGGAAACACGAAACTGGGGGATGGAGATCGTTCGTACCGAGCTTAAAGAGATCGATCCACCAAAGGATGTGCAGGAGACGATGAATAAGGTTGTAAAGGCCGAGAACGAGAAGGTTGCTGCTCTGGATTTCGCCAATGCCGCTGAACGTGAAGCAGACGGAACGAAACGCGCCGAGATTAAGAAAGCCGAGGGTATCCGGCAAGCGAAGATTCTTGCCGCGGAAGGTGAAGCCGAGGCGATCCGGCTGGTCAACGATGCGGCAAATAAATATTTTGTGGGCAATGCGCAGCTTTTGCGAAAACTTGAGGCTGTAGAGAAATCATTGCAGGGAAATGCCAAGATAGTTGTGCCGTCTAATACTGAACTTGTTAATGTGATAGGTGAAATGGCCGGCATCCTGCCGCTAAAGAGGCCGGGCGAATAGTATTAAAGAATTTTATTTAAATTAAACCTATCTTTATTTGAAATTTCGTTATGGTTTCAGATTCAGAACATAAATCGAGAAAAAAGAAGATAGTTCACGCAGATGATATTGATATGCAAATGCTCGAGGATAATCTCAAGCGAAGCTATGCCGAGCGTATCCGACGTCACCAGATTGCCCTTGAGACAATGGAAAAACTGCAAAAGGCTAAGTTTCTGTGAGTAAATCTTTTATAACCCTACTTGAACTGCTTGCAAAAAATGACGTGGATTTTGTCATTGTGGGCGGTTTTGCTGGTGTTGTGCACGGCTGTACTTATGTAACGCAGGATGTGGATGTCTGCTGTGATTTTTCTCCCGCTAATCTTAAAAAATTGCAAAAGGCTCTCAAAGATGTGCATCCTGTTCACAGAATGACGCCGAATCATTTGAAACTGGAGCTTAACGATGACAATGCAGGTCAGTTCAAGAATCTATATCTGGATACTGATATCGGCCAGCTTGATTGTCTCAGTTTTATCGAAGGTGTGGGTGATTTTGAAATCGTGAATGGAAAAAGCCAACTCATTGAGGTTGAGAGTGTCAAAATCAGGGTACTCGACATTGAATCGTTGATTGAGGCTAAAAAGGCGATGAATCGTCCACATGATCTTCAGATGCTTGAGCAGCTCAAAAAGATAAAACAGGCGAATAAAAAAACGGATTAAAATGAAAAAATTATTGAGTTATTTTGTTCAGGGGCTTTTGGTTTTTGTACCAGCGGTGCTGACGATAGCAGCGGTGGTATGGACGATAGGAAGTCTTGACGGGCTTTTGCGAGAATTGCTGCATATCAATATCCCCGGTCTTGGGCTGGTTATTACGATCGCGGCTATTACATTTATAGGGTTTGCAGCGTCGAACTGGCTTGGACGGTGGCTCTTTGGAATTTTGGATAAAATTTTCACTCATATCCCGCTGGTGAAACTGTTATATTCCTCGTTAAAGGATTTTATCGAGGCCTTCGCCGGCGAAAAGAAAAAATTCGACCGTCCCGTTGTTGTGGAACTGATAGCCAGCGGGCCTAAAGCGGTGGGCTTCATTACGCGGGATGATATGGGATTTTTGGGACTTGCCGGAGAGGTGTCCGTATATTTTCCGCAGTCGTACAATTTTGCCGGTTCGGTACTCATATTTCCCAAAGAGCGCGTCAAACCGCTGGATGTAGATAGTTCCACGGCTATGACATTTATTGTTTCCGGCGGAGTGGCCGGGCCCAAGCAAGCTGTGCCGGAGTAATAAGTACTCGAAAGAAGATGGTCAGGCTGTTACCGGCTGCGAAGGGCGCATGGCGGTGGAGCCGACAGCAGCAATGTTCGACCTAAAATTTACGTCGTCCCCTGTTGCCTGTGTAAAGCATGTGCCCAACAAGCGGAGTTTATCATAGCGTTTTTGGACCAAAGTGCCAGTCGGGGTGTTTTTAAGTTCACGCAGCATCTTTGTGATATATTTTTCTACGTTATAAACGGTATCGTGGATGTTCCTATGTGCTCCGCCGAGCGGTTCAGGGATAACGGCATCCATCAGCTTAAGCTTAGTCAGGTCTTTACTGGTAAGCTTCAAAGCTGCAGCTGCATTTGCCGCTTGCGTACCATCACGCCAAAGAATAGCGGCACAGCCTTCCGGGCTGATTACTGAATAGTAAGCGTATTCAAGCATTGCGAGTTTGTCACCGACCCCGATGCCCAGCGCTCCGCCTGAACCGCCTTCGCCAATACAAATACAAACGATAGGGACTTTAAGGCGACTCATTTCCATTAGGTTATAAGCGATAGCCTGTGCCTGTCCCCGCTCTTCGGCTCCCATACCGGGATATGCGCCGGGGGTGTCGATAAGAGTAACAACGGGAATACCAAATTTTTCGGCAAGTTTCATTTTGGCGATGGCTTTTCGATAACCTTCGGGATTGGGGCAGCCGAATTTGCAGACTATCTTTTCCTTGATATTTCTTCCCTTGTTCTGGCCCACGACCAGCACCCTGTCTCTGCCTATTTGTCCAAAGCCGGTCACGATAGCACGATCGTCGCCAAATGTACGGTCGCCGTGCAGTTCGCAGAAGTTTTTTATCATCAGATTCAGATAATCGCCGAATAGCGGGCGTTTAGGGTGACGGGCGACCTGTACGGTCTGCCAAGGGGTCAATTCGCCATAGATTCGTTTGAGTTCCGCCGCTTGGTCTCGCTGGAGTTGACGTATCTCAGCAGAATAATCAATGCCTTTGGCTGAACCCAATTTTCCAAGTTCTTCCATCTGGCGGTCGAGTTGTACAACTTTATCCTCGAAACCCAAATAATCATTTTCAGATATCTTATTGTTATTTTCAGCAGCCATCGCTCAAATAATCCTTAATCGAACCCGCTTCCGTGCGGCGTGCATATTCACAAAAAAATCCGGCCTGTCAAAGAACAGGCAGGATATACGTTTTTTGGAATCCATTTCCCATGTATTATCGCAAGATAGTAACAATTAAGTCGACTAAATCCAAGAAAAAAATTGACAATTGAGTCTTATTGAGATAGTTTTTAACAGTGTCTTTTTTGGGTCATTTCTCATAAGGTCTTTGTTTTGAGAGAGTTAAAGCAAATAACGGTAATTGGTCTGGGATTGCTGGGCGGTTCGGTAGGGCTATCAGTTCTTCGGGCGTTCAGGGCTGTAAAACTCGTTGGTTACAGCCACCGCCCATCCACGCGGCAAAAGGCTCGTCAGTTGGCTGTGGCAAGCGAGATTTCAGATTGTTTGCGGGAAAGTGTGGTGAATGCGGATATGGTTATCCTTGCGACGCCGATATCCACTTTCGAACAGATACTAACTGAAATATCTGATTGGCTGCCGAAAGGCTGTATAGTTACAGATGTCGGCTCGACTAAGGCGCTGCCGCATAAATGGGCACAGAAAATTCTACCAAAAGATGTTCATTATGTCGGCTCTCACCCTATAGCCGGCTCCGAGCAGAGGGGGGTCGAGTTCAGCCGCGATGACCTTTTTGAGGGGGCAAAATGTGTAGTGACAAATAACGCTAAGACGGATGTGGAAGCCAAAAAAAGAGTTTCAGATTTCTGGAAGCGGCTCGGCTGTTCGATGATAGAAATGTCACCTGCCGAACATGACAGGATATTCGCAAAGGTCAGCCACCTTCCGCATCTGACAGCGGCATCCCTTATCAATGCCAACGATATTGAAACGCTCAAGTTCAGCGGCAGGGGGATGATAGATACTACGCGTATCGCCAGCGGGCCGGAGAATGTCTGGAGTGATATAGTGATGGCCAACTCGGCCAATCTGGCCAAAGGGATTGAAAAGATTATCAATGAACTTGAGCGGGTAAAGAGGGCGATTGAGAAAAAGGATAAAAAAAGCATTGAAGAATTTCTGGCAAAAGCGCGTATTAAGCGTGCGGCTATGATGAATTATAAAATTGAGAACAAGGAATTGGAATCGTGAAGCAGTGGCGCATAGAGGTTTTTGAAGCTGAAAATACGCGGGATGTCGAAGGGGAAAAGGTTTTTGAAGAAATACGCGAGCTTGGCATAGATAGTGTCGAAGCGGTGCAATTTGCCAGGGTATATTTGATCGAAGCTGATTTCGACGAAGCGTTTGCTCGCAGGATAGCTTCGCAGCTTCTGGCAGATCCTGTCTGTGAGCAGTTTGCCATCGGTAAAGTCAGACCCGCCGCTGGGCCTGCGAAAACAACAACTATCGAAGTTCATCTTAAAAGCGGGGTGACAGATCCTGTTGCCGAGTCAGTGACAGCCGCTATCGCGGATATGGGCAGGCAGGCCGAGCATGTGCGGACAGCCAGAAAATACGCTCTTGCCGGAAATGTTACACAAAACCAAATCGAAACCATCAGCAAGAAGATACTGGCCAACGACTGCATAGAAGATTGTGTAGTCGGCGACGAAGCCGAACCGCCAAGTCCGCATCTAAAGCCTTATGAATTCAAGTTGACACACTGGCCGATAAGGGAACGCAGCGATGACCAGCTTTTAGCGTTGAGTAAAGAAAAAGATATGTTCCTCGATCTTGTAGAGATGAAGACCATACAAAATTATTTCCGCGAACTCGGACGTGAACCGACCGATCTTGAACTGGAAACTATAGCGCAGACCTGGAGCGAGCATTGCGTTCACAAAACACTCAAAAGTTCTGTCGATATGGAAATGGATGGACAGACTATTCATTTTGATAACCTGCTCAAGGAAACGGTTTTTGGCGCAACAAGCAAACTCAATAAAGACTGGTGCATTTCGGTATTTAGTGACAATGCAGGTGTTGTCGAGTTCGATGAAAAATCCGCGGTTTGCTTTAAGGTTGAAACGCATAACCATCCATCGGCTCTTGATCCCTATGGCGGGGCGGCGACCGGCATCGGCGGAGTTATTCGCGACCCGATGGGGACAGGTATGGGCGCAAAACCTATTGCCAATACCGATATATTTTGTTTTGCCGAGCCGAATACCAAACCAGAAGATATTCCCGCGGGCGTACTTCATCCTCGCAGGATTATGAAAGGTGTTGTTGCCGGTGTCCGTGATTACGGAAACAGGATGGGCATACCGACGGTCAACGGGGCGATATATTTCGATAGGGATTATCTGGCGAATCCTTTGGTATTCTGCGGCAATTTGGGCCTGATGGATAAGGATAAGTGCTTCAAACATCAGCAGACAGGCAATCTTGTGATGGTTATCGGCGGCAGAACCGGACGCGATGGCATACACGGCGCTACTTTTTCCAGCGGCGAGATGACCCATGAGCACGAGACCATATTTTCACACGCCGTCCAGATTGGAAACGCCATCACTGAAAAGAAGATGCTTGACGTTCTTTTGCAGGCGCGTGACGCGGAGCTGTACGAGGCTATCACCGATTGCGGAGCGGGGGGGCTTAGCAGCGCAGTCGGTGAGATGGGCGAAAAGCTTGGCGCAGAAGTTGACCTTGAAAAAATACCGCTCAAATACGCAGGTCTGAGTTATACCGAAGTTTGGATAAGCGAAGCGCAGGAGCGGATGGTAATATCGGTCAAATCGGAAAACCTTGAAGCAATACAGAAAATTTTCGATAGCGAGAATGTTCAGGCGACGGTTATCGGCAGATTCACCGGCGATAAAAAGCTGCGGCTCAAATACAACGGACAGCAGGTTGCTGAACTTGATATGGAATTTCTCCATGATGGCGTGCCGAAGTATTCGCGTAAAGCCGTTTGGCGTAAAGAATCGCTGCCTGAACCGTCGCTGCCGAAAAAGGATAACTATAACGATTGTCTGCTGGCTATACTCGGCAGTTTCAATGTCGCCAGTAAGGAATGGGTCATTCGCCAGTATGACCACGAAGTGCAGGGCAGCTCAGTTCTAAAGCCTCTTGCTGGAATTACGAACGATGGGCCCGGTGACGCTGCTGTGATTAAACCAAAATATGACAGTGACAAGGGCGTCGCTCTTAGTTGCGGGATGAATCCCTTGTATGGTCGCATAGATCCGTACTGGATGGCCGCCAGCGGGATAGACGAAGCGATACGAAACCTTATCTGCGTCGGAGGCAGGATTGACAGGATTGCTTTGCTGGATAATTTCTGCTGGGGCAATTGCACACGTCCGGAGACGCTGGGGACGCTGGTTCGCGCCGCACAGGCCTGTTATGATGCCGCTCTTGCGTATGGTGCTCCGTTTGTTTCCGGCAAAGATTCATTGAATAATGAGTTCAAGCGTGAGGATGGTACACGGATAGCGATACCGGCGACTCTGCTGATAAGCGCGATGTCGCTGGTCGATGATATCAATAAATGTGTCACTATGGATCTAAAAAGAGAAGGCAATATATTGTTTATTGTTGGCATTACCAAAAATGAGCTTGGCGGTTCTCATTATTACAAGATAAACGGCCAGCTTGGCGCCAATGTCCCGCAGGTTGATTTAAAGATGGCGCCGAAGATAGCGGCTAAAACAGCCGAAGCGATTTCTAAGGAACTGGTGGTAAGTTGTCACGATTGCAGCGAGGGCGGCCTGGCTGTTGCTCTTGCGGAAATGGCGTTCGCCGGTCAATTGGGCGTGAAAGCCGATTTGAAGGGCTTGCCGGCACAAAATGGTTTGACAGCGGATGCAATGCTGTTTAGCGAATCCAACAGCCGCTATATTGTCGAGGTCGAGCCGGATAAATTTGATGCCTTTGCTCGCCTGATGATGAATCTGCCGTTCGGACAGATAGGAAAAGTTACCGCTGACAATAGGCTCGTTATAGAAGAATCAGGCAAAGAAGTTGTCAACGCTGATATAGTGACATTAAAACAGGCGTGGCAAAAACCGCTGGCGTGGTAGTTTTGAGTTCTAAGTTTTGAGTTTTGAGTTAGGAATTAACGGATAAATGGAAAAAGTTAAAGCTTTGGTATTGCGTGCGGCTGGGATAAATTGTGATCTGGAAACCGAACATGCGTTAAAATTGGCCGGGGCCGAGGCTGATCGTATTCACATAAACAGAATGATAGAAAATCCGCAGCTTCTTAATGAGTACTCTATCATGGTTTTTCCCGGCGGATTTAGCTACGGCGATGACGTCGCCGCAGGACGCATACTTGCCAATCAGATAAAGCATCACCTTGCCGATGGCGTTAGAAAATTTATTGATGACGGTAAACTTGTCCTTGGTATATGCAACGGTTTTCAGGTGCTGGTAAAAGCCGGTATCCTGCCGAATATGGATAATGGTTTCAGTCATGATGCGGTGACTATTACGTATAATGACAGCGGCAAATTCGAAGATAGGTGGGTTTACCTTGAGCCTGTCTCGGACAGATGTGTGTTTCTCGATCGAGGCCGCAGAATTTATCTGCCCATCGCACACGGCGAAGGTAAGATAGTGACAAAAGATAGCGGTACACTTGATAGAATAAAAAATGACGCCTTTATCGCGTTCCGCTATGTCGATGAGAATGGCAATGAGGGTGGTTTCCCGATTAACCCCAATGGTTCGACCGATTCGATAGCCGGACTTACAGATACCACCGGCAGAGTCTTGGGATTAATGCCGCACCCGGAGCGTTTTGTCAGAAAGACCCAGCACCCACACTGGACACGGATAAAGGATAAGCTCGACGGTGGTGACGGAATGAGCATATTCACCAACGCCGTAAAATACATAAAAGAAAACCTCTAAAATACTGTTAAAGCAGCAGTGTTCGATTTAAAAAAATTGCGGCTGACAGGTGCGGGCCTGTCAGCCGCGAGTCTATAAAACCACTATAGAAGAAGAAAGGAGATTGCGTTATTTACTTATTCAAAATGTACGGCTAAGCCTATTTTGGCGTCTTGTAGCATATTTCGGCGTTCTACGCGTACAACTTTACCGCATTTTATCCTTGCATAGCTGCCTTTTTTTTGGGCTAAGACGTTTGAGCGGGGGAAATTGATCTCCACGATATTCCCTTCGCTAAAGGGGGCAACAGCTGGGATATTGACATAAACGCCTGTTTCACTTATATTTGCGCTGTATCCATTGTAGAATTTTCCAGCCTGAGGATGCCAGATGCTGACCGGCCAGGTTAAGTTAGTTCGTGTTTTGCCGCGATTCTCAACCAATGTTTCCATACAATTCTCTCCTAAACAATCCGTTATCTTAAGTTATCTATCGGCGATGTTAATATAGGTAGTTTAGAGTATTTTTTAAAAAATGAATTTTTCTGGAAAGATTTAATTTTTAGTGAAGAAAAAGGGTGTTTTTATAGGGTCAAGTCCACGGATTGGTAATTAGTTTTTACTTCCCGTCTTCAATACGGCAGGATTTTTGCGTTGCAGCCACTGCGGCAATTGTTCTAATGTCACGTTTTTCCACAATCCGCAACCATTGTTTCGAGCTGCCTTCTCGATCTGGGCGTACTGGTTGTAAAAGCTATGTTTGAATCTCGAATCCGCATAGCCGTATCCCTGCCGGATAAGTTCCTCGTCCAGTATATCGCCGTTTTCCAGTTCCACATAAGCCAGCAGCCGTCCATATTTATCCCGCGTTCGGCTGATTTTATCAAGATGCACCGTCACTTTCCTGTCCATCGCCAAACTTGCGGCAAAACCGCTGGCCTCCTGACCATAATACATCGGCCCTGTGCGAGAGTTTTTTGTTTCAGGGGTATCAACGCCCAAAAGCCGTATCCGTGTATGATCGTATTTGCCATCCGGAACATCAATATCCAAAGTGTCACCATCGACCACATTTGTCACCGTGAATACCTTGCCGTCGTACTTCGCTTCATCTAACTCCCGCTGGTCGCCTGTTGTTGCGGCAGGGGGGCTATGTATTTGACGTGGGGGGCTTAGTCGATCAATCAGTGCCAGCAAAACAAAAATCAGCAGGCAAACAGTGAAAATCGTGTTTCGCATTCGCCGGCTGACTGTTGAAAATTTCTTCCTGCGCCGTTTCATTTCCGCATTTTTACATTTTTATTTTTTATTTTTGCTTTTCAAAATGACAAGATCATTTTGAGCGGTTCTCTGCGAGCTTATCCAATTCAAAAGCATCACACACTGCTGTCAGAGCTTTTTCCGCTTGGTCTTCGTCAACGATACAGCTTATACGTATTTCGCTCGTCGTGATCGAATCGATATTGACTTTGGCTTTGGCCAGCGCACTGAACATCCTGTCCGCTACGCCGTAATGCGTCCGCATACCCACCCCGACTACCGACACTTCCGCTATATCCTCACGGACAAACAGGCTGTCGAACTTCACCTCGCCCTTTATATCTTCGATAGCTTCCTTCGCCGGCTCGATATCGCTGGCAGCCGTAGTAAAGGAAAGGTTCGCCTTCTCCTTGCTCACTTCGGTCTGGATAATATCGTTGACCACAACTTTCGCTTTGGCAAGATGGGTGAATATCTTTGCCGCGTTCCCCGGTGAATTTTCAACACCGATCAACGCAAATTTCGCCATATCTTTTTGTATCGTCGCACCGCTTACTACAACACCTTCCATTTGAGGTACCTCGTGAGTTATTAAAGTTCCTTCTGATTCATCGCCGCTGCTGCGGACGTGGATTACCACATTATATTTCTTGCCGAACTCGATACTGCGGCCGTGCATCACCCCGGCTCCGAGGCTTGCAAGCTCAAGCATCTCGTCATAGCTTATCTGCTTCATCTTAACCGCTTTTTTGTAAATCCGTGGGTCGGTTGTGTAAATACCATCAACATCGGTATATATCTCGCACTCCTTCGCACCCAGCGCTGCCGCTAACGCCACCGCGCTCGTATCCGAACCGCCTCGCCCCAATGTCGTGATATTGTCGTTCTCATCCACCCCTTGAAAACCAGCCACCAGCACTATTCGCCCAGCCGCAAGCTCCTTCTCGATTCGTTCGGCCCCGATACTGAGTATTCGCGCCTTGGTATGCACGCTGTCGGTTATCATCTTTATTTGCGAGCCGGTAAAACTGATTGCCTTATGCCCCATCGCCTCAAGAGCCATCGCGAAAAGCGACACCGTCTGCTGCTCGCCGGTGCTTAGAAGCTGGTCCATCTCCCGTTTTGGCGGATTCGGGTTAAGCTCCATCGCGTCCGCGATAAGCTGGTCGGTCTGTTTGCCGCGAGCCGAAGCCACTACTACAACGCTGTTACCAGCCTGTTTGGCCTTGATTGCACGCGCAGCAGCCTTGCGAATCTTTTCTGCGTTAGCTACCGACGTACCCCCGAATTTCTGTACTACTATCGCCATATATATCCTGTGTCCTGTAAAATTACAAACCGGGGTACTCTAACGGATTTTAGATGTTTCGTCAACTGGTGACTGTAAATTTTGCACAACTGTTTACAACGACTTTGTCGTTCCGAACGTATGTGAGGAATCCGCTAAAACAGGTGCGGCAAAGCCGCTTCCGCAGTTTTACGCTTTTCACTCTCCGCTTTGCACTTTCTACTGAATTTCCGACTTCGCAATGTCAATTACTTCATAAAGAAATTCGCCGCGAGGGCTCTTTCCTGACGCCTTATCTCCCAGCGACAGACCATGAACAGCATCGCCTACCGGTGAGTGAATTGAAATACTTCCTTCGTCAATATCGGCGTCATGAGGCCCCAGCAATTGATAGGTCACCTTCTCCTGAGTATTCATATCCAGTAAAGTTACTACAGTGCCGAATACAGCTCGATCACATTGAACTTTTGTGCAGTCAACTTTTTCCGACCGGTTTATTTTCGTCCTCAATTCACCCATGCGCCCTGTGAGATAGCCTAACTGCTGGCGTCCGTAAATAAACTCGCCGTTTTCCTTCAGGTCGCCCTGTTCGCGGGCTTCCTCAACCCTTACCCTCACCGCAGCCGCTTCCTTTTGCAGCTCGCTCAGCTCCTCATGGAGTTTATTGAAACCGGTTATTGATATTGGCACAAGATTTAACATCCGGATATATCTCCATCTAAATAAACTATTGCTGCCATATACTTTATCATTGCGAGCACAGCGAAGCAATCTCTTTCCGACAACAAGTAACCAGCAGCGAGAAACCAAAAACTTTTACTCTTTACCTTTTAATTTTTGCTATTTACCTTTTAACTTATAAATGTAATCTGCGTTTATTCTCCGGCTGTTTGAATCCGCGTTAATCTGTGAAAATCCGTGGTTAAGCTACCGTTTCAAAAAGTATTCCATCAGGTCGCAGCCGTTCTCAATGAACAAGCCTGTTTTTTTAGCTTCGGCTTCGGTGAAAGGCTTTTCCGTCACGCTCTTGATACCTGTCCCATAGATAGCGAACGGCACCGGATCGCCGCTGTGCGCCTTGCTGTGCACCGGAGTCGGATGGTCGGGCATTACCAAAATCCGGTACTCATCGAAAAGCTGCAAACCCTCTAATACAGGCCCAATTATCTTTTTGTCTATCCTTTCGACAGCTTTTTTCTTCATAGCTGCGTTTCCGCTGTGTCCGGCCTCGTCCGGCCCTTCAACATGCACAAGAACAAGGTCATTATCTTCCAATGCCTTCAGCGCAGCCTCGGCCTTGCCCTCGTAATTGGTATCGACAAAACCGGTTGCCCCCGGCACGTTTATCAGCTTGAAACCAATCAGCCGCCCAAGCCCCCGCACAAGGTCAACAGCCGTAATCGCTGCGCCGTTAATACCGTACTTTTTCTCGAAGCTGTCCATCACGGTCTTTTTCCCCTCGCCCCAAAGCCATATACTTGTTACCTGATTTTCGCTCAGGTCCCTGCGAATCCTGTTTATCTCGCAATTACCGAAAAGCTGCTGCGAGCGAGCCATAAGGTCTATCAGCATTTCCGCACCCTTGCCTCGCGGCAGGATATTTTCGCTTGCCACGCCGATATGGTCATGCGGCGGATAGGTCTGCACGTCGAATTCATGGCCCTTTATAATCAATAGATGTCTGTAACTAACCCCCGGATAAAAACGAACCATATTGCTGCCGAACTGCTCGTTGAGCATCTTAATAAGAGCACAGCCTTCTTCGGTCGAAATATGTCCCGCGCTGTGGTCCTCCATTACCCCGTCACTTATTGTCACCAGGTTGCAGCGAAAAACCCAATCCGTATCAGCCAGTTCGATTCCCATCGCAGCCGCTTCTATCGGAGCGCGCCCCGTGTAATATCGTGTCGGGTCGTAACCCAGAAGACTCATTTGCGCAATGTCACTACCAGGCTCGAAACCATCGGGAATAGTCTTTACCATTCCAAGCCGGCCTTCGGCTGCTATCTTGTCCATATTCGGCGTATCAGCCGCTTCGAGGATTGTTTGCCCGCCGAATTCTTCCAGCGGCTCATCGGCTGCACCATCCGGCACGATTATCACATATTTACATTTTGATGACATTCAGCAAAATCCTGAAACTCAAAACTAAAAACTATGAACTATTTAATCCTTGTCTTCCGGTATATCGACTATTCTTATGCAGACGGGCTTATCATGAATGATATTTAGTTTGTCAAGATCGGCAAGAGCGGTCTGCACCTGCTTTTGTTTGTTCTCGTGCGTAATTATCACAGCCGGCACGATGTTGTTGGCTCCTTTGTATTCACGCTGCAATATGCCCGATATGCTTATCTTGTGTTTAGCGAGGACGTTGGCAATTTTGGCGAAGACACCGGCCTGATCCCTGACCATCAGACGGATATAAAAGCGGCTTACGCTGTCGCCGCTTTTCTCGAATACAGGTTTGGTCCTGATATAATTTGCAGTCAGGTTATCGAACGTTCGCTTGGAGTTACCCAGCGCCACGTCGATAATATCGGCTACGACCGCGCTTGCCGTCGGCATCATTCCTGCGCCGCGGCCATGGAACATCACGTTGCCCACCGCGCTGCCAAAAATGCTGACCGCGTTGAACGGCCCGTCAACTTTTGCCAGCGGATTATCCGATGAGATAAAGGATGGATGCACACGCAGTGATATTTTGCCGCTATCGCGTCGCTGACCGATGGCAAGTAGTTTGAGTGTATAGCCCATCTGCTGACCGTAGCGAATATCGTCAACCGAAACGCTGTCTATGCCCTCGACGTAAATATCATCGAAATTAACCCTGTGGCCGAACGCAATAGCCGACAATATCGCCAGTTTGTGTGCGCTGTCAGAGCCGTTGATATCGAGTGTCGGGTCGGCTTCGGCATAGCCTTTGGCCTGTGCCTGCGAAAGGGCATCCGAAAAAGCTTCACCTTTGGAAGTCATATTTGAGAGGATATAGTTGCACGTCCCGTTGACTATTCCGTACATCGCCTGAATATCGTTCGCGGAAAGACCAGTCCTTATAGCCGAAATTATCGGTATCCCGCCCGCGCAGCTCGCCTCGAATGCGATGCACCGCTGGTTTTCGACTGCCGCGGCAAATAATTCATTGCCATGTTCAGCCAGCAGAGCTTTGTTAGCTGTCACAACATCCTTGCCCGCTGCCAGCATTTTAAACTGTAAATCTTTGGCGAAAGTAGTTCCGCCGACAAGCTCCACACCGATATCAATGGTTTTGTCGGCCAGGACGCGGTTTATGTCGTTCGTCAGCATTCCAGCGGGAAGTTTTACGCTCCGTTTGGTCTTTGTGTCCTTATCGACAACACAAGCCAGTTCCAGCCGGATACCCGTCTTGCGTTCGATACGTTCCTTCTCCTCGATCAATAATTTCGCAACCCCGCACCCGACCGTGCCGAAACCAACCAAACCTACCCGGACTTTTTGTTTCATTATACAGCCACCTCTAATTTCTTATTTCTAAACGTCTGATTTTCTAACCTAAAACCATCCTATGAGCAAGAAAAATCGCCTTATGTAAAAATACAAAGCCTTCTTGAGGCAAGCGAAGGTATGGTTTATTGACTGTTTGCCTCAAAAATAACTTGGCAAAATCGGCAATTTAGTGTAAAATAGGCCAAATAAGGCAATTTATAATGCACTAATAAGGGAATTTTATATGAAATCAATAGTTATGGTAGTAGCGATTTTGCTGACATCAGCAGCAGTTTTTGCCGCGCCGCAGCCGGCTATTGTGCAAGGCGACCGGCTCTGGACGCTCGACGTTGGGTACACACATCCTCAGCAGATCGTTCTGCACAGCAAAAAATCGGCTCCGCAAATTTACTGGTACATAATTGCTACCGTAACCAACAACACAGGTCAGGATGTTCCTTTTTATTCAAATTGCGAACTTATGACCGATACATTTCAGATCATTTCCGCCGGGACGAATGTTCCGACGCGAGCCTTTGGAATGATAAAAAAACGCCATCAAAGTCAATATCCATTTCTTGAACCTATCGAGAAATGCGATACCCGCATCCTGCAGGGACAGGACAACGCAAAAGATATAGCCATTATCTGGCCGGATTTCGATCCCCAGGCGAAGGATTTTAAGCTCTTCATAGAGGGGTTAAGCAACGAAACCGCTGTCATCGAACATCCCGACAAAGTCAATGAAAATGGTGAGCCGCTAAAGGTCTTTTTGCGAAAAACGCTTGAGCTGAATTATTCTGTCAAAGGCGACTCGTCGCTGCGTTCGGGTGTGCGGCTGGATTTCGAGAACCAGCAGTGGATAATGCGCTAAGTACGGTTATAAGTCTTTGCCATATCGACCAGTTCGGCTGTCGCTTTTTTGGTTACCTGCTTCCATTCAAGACGCCATTGCCAGTTACCTCGCAATTTCGCGGGATGATTCATTCTTGCTTTGCCGCCCAGCCCAAGTACGTCCTGCATCGGGATGATGCAGGTTCGGCACACGGATTTAAGAGCTATTCGCATAAATTGGGTATGTATATTTGATCTCGTCAACTTGCAGCCGATGTAATCGGATATCTCTTTTTTATGTTCGGAGTTAAGCTCTTTTTCGAACCAGCCGCGAATGGTATTATTGTCATGTGTCCCTGTGTAGCATATCGCATTCTCGATATGATTGTGAGGATAATGGGGATTTGTCTTTGTTTTTCCGTCAAAGGCAAAACATAGAACCTTCATTCCCGGCAAACAGAGCTTTTTCACGAATCGGCGTACATCGGATGTGATGTCACCGAGGTCTTCCACGATTATCGGGGGAGCGGAAAAACGCTTGAAGAGGATTTTGAAAAAATCATTTTTCGGCCCCGCGACCCATTTGCCATTCATAGCGGTTTTGTTGCCTGCCGGAATTTGCCAATAAGCCACAAGCCCTCGAAAATGATCTATTCGGACGATATCGAAAAGCCGGAAATTTTGATCCATTCGCCGCATCCACCAGCCGTAGTCGTTTTTCTTCAGCCGCTCCCAGTCATAAAGCGGATTGCTCCACAATTGTCCGGTTTTGCTGAAATAATCCGGTGGAACACCGCTGACCCCTTTTGGCCGTTTGTCGCGATCAAGCTGAAAGATAGACGGATTAGCCCAGACATCTGCGCTTTCATAAGTTACATAGATCGGTATGTCGCCGATTATTTGTATCCCTGAATTGTTGCAGTATTGTTTTAAGTTTTGCCATTGGTTAAAAAAGATAAATTGTAAAAATTTATGATATTCGCATCTATCGGCTAATTCCTTTTCGACACAAGTCATAGCCTTTTTGTCTCTGTCCCGTAATTTTTTGTCCCACCGGCTCCACGGCTTGTTATTCAAATGCTCTTTAATTGCCATGAAAAGCGAATAGTCATCCAGCCAGTCTTTTTCCTTTTCACAGAAACTTTCAAAATCGTCCTTTTGCTTTTGCTCCTTAAACTTTTCGAAGGCTTTCGCAAACAGTTTTTGTTTACAGGAAATGACTTTGGCATAATCGACCTTACCGGCGGGGAGCTTTACGGTCTTCAAATCCGCTTTGTCGAGCAGGCCGTCGCGGTACAATAGGTCGGGACTTATAAATAAAATATTTCCGGCAAAAGCGGAAAGACAGTCATACGGACTGTGCGTTCCGGTGAACTTGATCTGATTGAGGGGAAGTACCTGCCAGCGGCTTTGTTTTGTTTCTTTTAGAAAATCGACGAAACGGTAGGCTCCCGGACCGAAATCGCCTATTCCGTATTTTGAGGGAAGGCTGCTGATATGCAATAAGATACCGCTGGCGCGTTTATTCATAGCTTGATTGCCAGATAATCGGCCAGCTTCTCGAACTGGTCAACCCATTTTTTTGCCTCTGTGTCACTCTGTTCGGCGCGTTTCTTCATATCGGGGTACTTTCCCTTGCTGATATCAAAAAAGATATTTTGTGCCTGGTAAAGGTCAAGCTCAGAAACTGTGCTTTTCAAAAGCCGCAAGATATTTTCTATTTTCTCCAGCAGATTATAATCGTCAGGAGAATCTTCCAGTTCACTCATAAGACGGTCGATCTTATGGCTCGCCTCGAAATGCATGGTTTCGGTGTCAAGCTTCACCGAAAGCCTTTCTGCCTCTTCGACAAGATTGGCCAGTTTGTCGATATCTGTTTCTTTCTGTTGGATTTCGCGACAGATATCCATATTTATTATAAATTCGGCAGGCTCGCCCAACGCCTTGGGCAGAGGTATGTTCATGCTTCGCATAACTTGTATGATGGTGTAGTTATGTTCGAACACATGCCTGAAGGAGCTTTCAATATCGTCCCACGTTGTCTGAAGAAGCCGGTTAAGTATCCGCCGCTGGGCATCCTTGAACAGATGCCATAACGTGTAACTGTTCCCACCGAACGATAAATTCATCTGCCGCATAACTTCGGTTGTGTCGCCTTTACGAAACGCCTTTTTAAGATTGTCGCGCATGAGTTTAAAATTAGCGTCGCTCATTTGACCATTGACCGCACACATCAGGTTGTGATCGCCAAAGTACATAACCGCAAAATCGACAGCATCCTTTTCGAGCACAACTTTTGATTTTATCGCAGCGCGTCCCGTGGCCAGTATCTGAATTCCGGCATCGGTCCTCTCATAATTTCCTATCGATGCCCGGTAACAGAACACATCCGATTCTTTATGAAACTTGTCAAAGATAGAACTTACCGCCAGATGTGCGCCGACACGATTAAGATCGATGCTTGTCGGCTGAACAAGTGCCTCATAGACAGCCTTTCCGTTTTCATATATCTTGACATTTGTCACGGCTTCCTTGAGAAAATCCTTGTACTTATCCTGATAATCTTCTCCCCCGATTTCCTTTGCCATCTGAATAGCGCGTGATGCGTACTGCATTACCTGTAGGGTTTCAATGCCGGCGATATTATCAAAAAACCATCCGCAGCTCGTGTACATCAGCATTGCGTTTCGCTGCATCTCGAGAAGTTTGAGAACTATTGTCTTTTGTTTTTCGTCAATTTCTTTTTTAATAGCTTCGGTGAAAAAGTTGTTTATATTCTCTTCGGTTCTATTGAGAACAACGTCAATGTATTGGTTACGTATCAGCCATGGGTCATCGACGAATTCGCGCATCTTGTTCTCGTAAAGAACGGCCAGATTGTCACTTAGCCAGTCCATAGCTTTTCGCAGCGGCTCGCGCCACTGTTGTTTTCCGCTTGGAAATCGCCCAGCGTTACATCCGCAGTTGCTTCGCCATCGTTCCACACCGTGTGCGCAGCTCCAGGATGTGTTCTCGCATATTTGGACTTCATATTCGGGCGGAAATTTTTCAAGATATTCGCCGTAAACAGTGAGTTTGGCCAGATTATTGGTCTCGATATTATACAGGCAGTATGCAAGCGCCATGTCACCATGTCTATGATGATGACCGTACGATTCGCCGTCGGTTGCGATATGAGCGAGCTGTGCCGAGTCATTATTGTAGCCATCGAAAATATTCACAAGTTTTTCGGCAAAATATTCGCCTTTATTCAGTAACCCACCGTAGGCTATATCATGTGAAACGCCGCCGTGATAAAAAAAGATATTGATTGTTTTGCCCGACGGAAGACGGCAAAGGTATGCCCGGCGTGTATCAATTTCCGCGCCGTTAAGTTTTTTCCACTGTTTGGCGTCGAATTTTTTAATTTTTTCAGCCTGACCAGGAGCGAGAACAGTAAAGATAATGCCGTTCTCCGCTAACACTTCAAGGCTTTCGATATCCACAGCCGTTTCCGGCAGCCACATCCCCTCTGGCTTGCGGCCAAAACGATATTCGAAATCACGGATGCCCCATATAACCTGTGTCTCTTTATCCCGCCGGTTCGCCAGCGGCAGGATTATATGATTATAAGCCTGCGCAATCGCCGCCCCATGGCCGCCGTATTTTTCACAACTCACACGGTCGGCTTCAAGGATACTCTCATATACTCCGGGGGCGTGTATTTGCAGCCAAGACAGAAGCGTCGGGCCGAAATCGAAGCTGATCTTCGAGTAATTATTGACAATATCGATGATTTTCTTCTTGTCATCAAGTATCCGTGATGCCGAGTTCTGCAGATAGCATTCCTCGGTTATTCTTTCGTTCCAGTCGTGGTAGGGGTATGCCGCGTCCTGAAGTTCTATATCTTCGAGCCACGGGTTTTCTCGCGGGGGCTGATAGAAATGCCCGTGAATACACACATATTTTTCCATTATCTACGTTCTCCATTTGGTTTTCTATGCCAAAAAGCGAGTTTTTAATATAACAGTTTGCCGTTACCTTGCAAGTATTGTTTTTGTTGTTTCAGGTTGAATATAACAAGGATGCACCATCTCTTTTAGCCGCGGATTTCGCAGGAAATGGGGATATTTGCTTCTTGACGGTATAACCTAACTTTGCTATTGTACATTTAATTATCGGAAGGTTGGTGAAGCCAGAAAATTTATTTGGGGATTTGTTTTTTTATGACCGATCTTGCACGGCAGAAAAAAGCTAACGAACTCTTTGAACGCTATGAGGGAAACCCTATTCTCACGCCTCAAATATGGCCTTATGCCGCTAACGCGGTAATGAATCCGGCGGCTATACGGCTGGACGGCGAGACGCTGCTTCTGGTTCGGGTCGAGGATATGAGAGGCTTTTCGCATCTTACGGTCGCACGCAGCAAGAATGGCTTTACTGACTGGCAGATAGATAAAGAACCCACCATGTTGGCTGATCACAGTTCGCAGGAGGAGCGATGGGGGCTCGAGGACCCACGCATCATCTGGCTTGAGGAGCAAAAGCAGTACGCGATAACCTATACATCCTTCAGTGAGGGCGGGCCGCTTGTTTCGCTGGCGATAACCAAGAATTTCCGCACATTCGCACGGCTTGGCGGGCTGCTGCCGCCAGAAGATAAGGATGCATGCCTTTTCCCGCGGCGGATCAACGGACGGTTTGCGATGATACACCGCCCTATCGTGCGGGGCGAAGCGCACATGTGGATGAGTTTTTCGCCGGACCTGAAGCACTGGGGCGATCACCGGCTTTTGATTATGACACGCCATGCATATTGGGATTGCCACAGGGTAGGCCTGGCCTGTCAGCCGGTAGAGACCGAACACGGCTGGCTTTTATTCTATCACGGAGTAAGGAGCACAACAGCGGGGGCGATTTATCGGATGGGACTGGCTCTTCTTGACCTTCATGATCCATGGAAGGTTTTGCGAAGGGGTGACGAATGGATACTCGGTCCTAGGGAGATGTACGAGCGTGTCGGGGATGTCGGCGGCGTGGTGTTTCCGACGGGCGTGACAACAGACATGGATAAGGACCTGCTGCATATTTATTACGGCGCAGCCGACTGCACCGTAGCCGTTGCTACCGCGAAATTCAGCGAAGTGATAGATTACATTCTTTCCTGCCCAGAAGCGATGGGTTGATTAAAATTGAGCGAATGTAAGCGCCAACCGCCCAACTTAGTCACCTTGTCCTGACCCCTACTCAAATAGCAAATCTAATTACACAATTATAAAGCTTAGATGCTTTTGCAAGAGGATTCAGGAGCGGTTAAGTTTTTAGACTTCTGTATATCTCGGTTTTATTTTCCCAGTTATGTGAATCAAAGCCGCTCAACAAATTTCTGTCCGGACGCCACAATTCACACCACCATTCCAATAGAAACCGTAATATTTTCATATCACAAACTCCTATTAAATTTTCACAGCGACACTTTTTGTTACTGCGTCTGCTGTAAGCTGAAAATTTTTGAAATCTCATGTCTGAAGCAGTGCCGAAATAGCAAGGCTGCCGCCTCAAAACCAATCCATTGGAATTAACTTGGATATGTCCGCTTCATCCGGTGAAGTGACAAGAAAATATTGATCTGCGTCGTATTATCTATCAGCTCCGGATGTTTTGTCAATGTTTTTATTCCGCAAATGCGTCAATATCTGCTGATTATGTAAGAATTTTCGCAAGGTCTGATAACAATCGAATTAACCGAATTTAAAATGACGATTTTATCGGGGCAACGTTTTGAAATTTTTTCTTAACACAGCCGAGCTTTGCAGTTGGTCGCAATAGGGCCGGTTTCAGGATCAGGCTCTAAGCCGACAGCAGTCTGCTCTGTGCCCGTGTGATACTTGCGATTTCTGAGAAGACGATTTGTTTTATCAGTCCGGTTGTAACAAGGGAAAGATTCATCGCAAAAATTTTCTCTTCCGCCATTGCGGCTATTGTGCGAGCGATCTGCCGTTGGAAATGATGTCTTTTGATAAGGTCATTGACTATGAGCGATTTATTCCAGCGCCCGGCTGCTGCTTCGCGATCAAGCAGTTCTGCATCCTGCAAGGAATTAATATCAATATCAACCACTTCAAGCCGGTTTCGTTTTATCCTCATAAGGTTGTGAAATTCCACAAGAGCCTGCGCAGCCGCTTCGTTACCGGTACTTGACAGCGCCGCGATTATCATCCCAAAAATCTCGCCCGATGTTACGGTTTTTGCTTTGAGGGCATAAAGGTGAAATGTGACGGCCCCGGAGAGCTGTTCGGCGATGAATATATCGAAACACCCAGCCAGATCGAGGGCGTTACTGATAGTGCCGAGTACCTTTGTGTGAAGATACTGTTCGACTGTGCCGTCGGCTTTGATTACCTTTAACTGAACTTTCCTGTTCATTTTCGAACCTCCCTGTAATAAAAAATACTAAATTCGAAATCCCAATCCCTAAATGGTTCGACAAGCTCACCATCCTGAGCAACGTCGAAGGACAAATTCGAATTACCAAACCGCAATAGAAAAAACCATATCAATCTGTATCGAAAAGCCGCGGGTGAGCGATGTCTTTTGTGGTCTTTATGGTTTCACTTAATTCATCAAATAATTCATCCGCGTCCTTGAAATCGCGATATACGCTGGCGAAACGGATATACGCGACTTTGTCAACGTCACGAAGATATTTTATTATGCTTTCTCCGATAAAGGTGCTCGGTACTTCCTTGTCGAACTTACGGAAGATATCTTCTTCGACTTTGTCGGTTATCTGCTGTATCTGTTCAGCCGAGATTGGCCTTTTGTAACAGGCCTTTTGAAGGCCGACAACTATTTTTTCGCGGTCATAGGGAACGCGGGAATCATCCTTTTTGACCACGCTGAGCTTGAAGCTTTCGCCGACCCTTTCGTAGGTGGTAAAACGCCGCTTGCAGGCAAGGCACTGGCGGCGTCTGCGAATCGTACGCCCCGAGTCGCTTGAGCGGGAATCGACCACTCGGTCGCTATCTTCTTTGCAGAACGGGCACCTCATAGTCGCTTTTCCATTATTAACCCCAATATCTCGTTAAATTTTGATTTTATCGTCTATATATAGTATGTCAACACTTTTTGCAAGAAATTTTTACCGACTATTATCTGGCGGAAAGGCTCTAAATAAAATCGCAGAAAGGCTTGAGGTGGGTTTTTTGCTCTTTTTGAGTGTGTCAGAGTCAAGCAGAACGCACCCAGAATCAGTCAGGGTTACTTGAACTGAACGTGTTAATATTTATCGCTTTACAGCCTTGTAATGTTGCTCATCTCTTTCTCTGTGTATTTTATTATTTCGTTCATCATTATCACTGATTCGCAAGGGAATTTACCTGCCGCTGTTTCTGCGCTTAACATTACAAAATTCGTACCGTCGATAATAGCGTTGGCCACGTCGGTGACTTCGGCGCGGGTGGGGCGGCTGTGCTCGGTCATATGCTCGAGCATCTGCGTAGCCGTAATAACGAATTTCTTTGCGCTATTACATTTTCTTATGATTCTTTTCTGTATCATTGGTATTTCGTAGATTGGTACGGCTATTCCCATATCGCCTCGCGCAACCATGATTCCATCAGAAACCTCTATGATCTTGTCGATATTACCGATGGCTTCACGGCTCTCGATTTTGGCCACGATTTTGCATTTGGCTAATTTAGGCTTGATAAGTTCGGCTGCCTCTTTAACATCCTTCGCGTCACGCACAAAAGACAGGGACACATAATCGACTCTTTGCTCGATTGCCAGCGCAATATCGAGCTTATCTTTTTCGGTCATTGCCTTAAACTCAAGTTTCACCCCCGGCATATTCACGCCTTTTCGCTCCTTCAATTCTCCGCCCTCGATCACCTCGGCCTTGATGCTGCGCATACTCGATTCTTTAGCCTTCAATATTATATTACCGTCGTCGATAAAAATATGCTGCCCTTTTTTAACCTTACGCAGGTCACCATTATAATCAAACGGGATCACCTTTTCCCCAGTCTTTGCGGGGTCGTTTGTCAGCCAGAGCGTTTGCCGTTTTTTCAAGTCGATGCTTTTTTTACCTTTGAAATGTCCGATGCGAATACGAAAACCTTCCAGATCAGCCATGATCTTTATCGCCCGCCGATACTTCTGATTAAGCTTTCGCACTATCTCTATCCGCTGCAAATGCTCTTTATGAGTTCCGTGCGAGAAATTCAGCCGCACCACATCCAGCCCCGCTGCAAACATTTTTCTAAGAGTTGTATAATCCGAGCTTGCCGGCCCAAGCGTGGCGATAATTTTTGTTTTTGGCATATATTGCTTTCAAAAAATAAAACTCACAAATGCAATTTTGCGGCGTGATTGTAAACGAAAATTATCACCGATGCCAATAGAAATAGCGGTGTGACTGGCTGATTGCGATTTTGAGCGTTATTGGTGGATGATTAAACCTCTAATTCCGCCCACTTGCTTTGCCACGAACCAATCCCGTCCCACCATATTTCGAGCATTTCGGCTGGTTGCGGATCGCTGTATTTTTGCCGGTATTTTTCCAGCGCCAGATCGTGCATTTTCTTCATACAGCCAAGCCCTCCCATCTGCCACGCCTTCACCCCGTATTCTATCGCTTGCATTCGGCATTCTTCCGCCCACTCCTGCGAAGCGAACAGTTCGCATAATTCGTTTGCCGCAGGCTCGAGCCTTTTCTGCCACACCTGTTCCTCAATGATACTGTCGGCCTCAAGCTGGGCAAGGAGTCTTTCGTTGGCCTCCTGACGTTTTCTGTTTTCGGCCCTTATCATCTCGATACGCTGTTGACGCAGTTTCCTGCTCGAAGGCAGATACATTTCACCGGTCTGCAAAAGAGGATCCGCCACTACCCATGTAAAGAATGTCATAAACAGACTGCCCATTACAAGTGTCAACAGATATTGATATGCGTTATATGTATTCGTTGCGATAATGGAGCCAAGGATTGCTCCGAGCAGCGGCGCGGCGTCGTAGAATACAAGATAATACGGCGATGTCGTCAGCGGATGTTCCTCGGCGGCAACTCGTTTTCCTGCCCGCAAGGTGCTGAAAAATTGCAGGCTCACCACCATTATGATGATTATAACCGAATAACCGGACAGCGGGATGACTATCCACCACCGCTGTCCGCTCTGTTTCATCGCTGCAAAAGCCAAAATAAACGCGCTGAAGAAGAACCAAATTATTCCCGCCAAATGCAACAGTTTTAGTGTATGTCGCGTATTCATCATATTTGAAATATTTATTTAGCCGCGGCTGGGGCGATATTTACTGTGCTGAACGCCCGTCCTACCGGCCTTAGGAACTCTTCGATAGTCATAGCTATGCGGGCAAGCACGGTTGGCGGCACATAAATAATATCGCCTTCCTGCAGCAGGACGTTTTTACTGGTGTCGCCGCGCATTATCATATCTTTGTAATTAACCTCGAATATCTTTGGGGCCACGTCTTTATTCGCCGACGGGCGGATTATCTGTGTCCTCTTGCTCCAGGCGAGTATGTTGGGACGAGCCTCGGCTATTCCCTTCAGAACTGTATCGCGTCCGGTATATGGCTTAGGCCCCTCGTAATAAACCTCGCCGACCACATAGTACCATTTGCTTTCAAACACACTTATCTTGACGGCTATCGGATTTTCGCCGGTCAGGGCATAAAGCATAATAGCTTTTTCACGGATAACGTCTGCCAGTTCCTTGGGTGTGCGGCCTGCCGCTTTTACCTCCCCGATACCTTCGAAAGTGACCATCCCGTCAGGACGGATTTTTTGTATCTGCAGGTGGATTTCCGGCACAGCCGTACATTGGATCTCGATCTCGTCGGGCGGCTGGAGGATATAGCTGTCGCTTGTTACGTCCACAGCTTCCGGACGCGTAAATGCCTGTATGTCTTCAGGATTGGACATAAAACAGCCCTGCGCCATAAACAACACACCTGCCAGAATGATTGATAGAAGTACTACTTTACTTTTTTTCATTTTTCTGCTCCTTTCAGATTAACCATTACACATTAAAAAAATCCGCATTTTCAAATCGAATAATATCTCGATTTCGCGATGCGCAAAATCAGCTAACATACCACTTTTGTTATAGGGAAAATGCTGTATAATGGATAAGCAACAGCCGGATACTTGCAGACTACCCTAATAAACGGGTCGTTTTAAGACGGATTTCTTGAAAATTATACCCTCTGAAGTTTCCATCAAAAGTTCGCCCGAACGGATGAAAAATCAAAAAAAACAAGAAATAAAGGACAAGATATGTCGTATTATTTGCTATTTAAAAGATAATTTTTGGCGGCCATTTTTATTTATCTAACTCCATATTGTTAAAAGCTTTACGAACAGCAAAAAGCGGCGGCTGTAGGATGTTTTTCCGATAGGTCGTCCCTAATTTAATTGACTTCTCTTTTTCATAGCTATATAATGAACCGCTTATGACCAAGACGATAAAAGCGACAAAAAAGGCGGCGAAAAAGACAAGTTCTTCAAAAAATGCGAAAGTGAAGAGCAAGCGGACTTTTTCTACCTATGAGGCAGCCTATAAATATCTCTGCGAACGTACCGATTACGAGAAGGAACGACACGTCCGTTATAATGTGAGCACTTTTGACCTGAATAGGATGGAAAAATTGCTCGCCCAGCTCGGAAATCCGCAAAAGAAAATACCTATGGTTCATATCGCAGGTACCAAGGGCAAAGGTTCGACCGCCACAATGCTCGCAAAAATGCTTGAAGCTAACGGATACAGTGTCGGACTATACACGTCACCTCATCTATTGCACCTCCATGAGAGAATCGTCGTTAATTCTACGATGGTCACAGAGGGCGAAATGGTGGAGCTGATGAACCGTATCCATGCGCCGGTCGAAAAAGTCGCAAAAACCGACCCGCCCAGCTTTTTTGAGATTATGACGGCGCTTGCGTTCTTATATTTTGCCGACCGTAAGGTTGACGTCGCGGTTATCGAAACAGGTCTTGGCGGCAGACTCGACTGCACAAATGTCATCGAGCCAAAAGTCGTCGGCATCACAAGCCTCAGTCTTGACCACACCCTCCAGCTTGGCGGCACCATCGAAAAGATCGCTGCCGAAAAGGCGGGAATTTTCAAGAAGGGCGTTCCGATTGTTACCGTAGCTCAGCATCCTGCCGCACTTACTGTCCTCAGGCAAAAGGCGCTTGAACTCGAATCGCCTTTGAGTATTACCGGAAAGGATATAGATTTTTCGTATCGGTTTGAGGCCTCCCGTGAATACGGCCCGCATACACGGATTTGCCTGACCACGCCGACCAGCAAGTTTGAGCATCTTCGCGTCCCTCTACACGGTACCCATCAGGCTATAAACTGCGGTCTGGCTCTGGCTATGCTGGACAAACTTCAGAATATCGGCTTTAAAATAGATTTGGAAAAGGCCAAACAGGGCCTCAGCGAAGTTTCTCTCGCGGGCCGTATGGAAATGATTTGCACTGACCCGCGGGTCATGATTGATGCCGCTCACAATGCTTCAAGTATCCACGCACTTGTCCACGCCATCGGCCAGAATGTCCCCTACGATTCGCTGGTAGTGGTCTTCGGATGCAACAGGGATAAGGATATTCGCGGAATGATGCAGCAACTTCAATATGGAGCCGACAAAGTGATATTCACCCGCAGCGCTTCGGCAAGAGCCGCTTCTCCGCATGACCTGGCAGAGGTATATAATGAAGTTTGCGGCAAGATGTGCCAGACATCGAGCAGCCTCGGTGAAGCGCTTCTATTGGCAAAAAATGCTGTCGACAAAGAGGACCTGATCTGCATTACCGGCAGCTTCTACCTCATCGGCCAGGCCAAGGCACGTTTCATGCTAAAACCCGTCCATTAGGCAAGCTGACACTTTACCTTTTGTACTTTTCTTGTCATTCCGGCGAAAGTAGGAATCCAGATTTTTTTCTATTTTTCTCGTCCCAGCGGGACGCCCGGCACAGCACGCGGCACAACGAACAAACACAAACAAAAACGGTAAAAAACGAAATAAAACGAAAAAAAACGGCTGAAAACGGAACTTTTTACGCATCCGTCAAAAGCATTTGAGCTATTCTCGCAGCCGCATCCGGCTTGGCCGCAAGCCGGCAATTATCTTTCATCTCATTGCGTAAATCATTGTCTTTCAAGAGGATACTTAATTCCTCCCACAGCCACTCTTGTCTATCCTGCTGGTCAGCCAAATCGTCAACTATCACAGCCGCACCAACATCCACCAATTTCCCCGCGTTGCGGTACTGGTGTCTGTCCTTATGATATGGATACGGCATGCAGATACTCGGCACGCCGCAAGTGGCGTATTCGGAGACACTTACGGCACCGCTCCGCCCGATTACGATGTCGGCTGCGCTCAACAAATCCGCCATTTCATCCCAGTAATCCAGTACCCGTACCTCTATTTTCGCCCCTTCCCAACCCGCCTTAACAGCTTCAAAATTGCGTTTCCCAGCCAGATGCACCACCTGCCAGCCTTCCGCAAAATCGTCCAATTGCGTTTTTAGCCCTAATATCGCCTCATTTACTCGCACCGCACCGCTGGACGCACCGGTTATCAAGAGTATTTTCTTATCCGCATCCAGCCCAAGTGTTTCTATAACTCTTTGTGGCATAGGGTTTTGGAACTGCTCCCGCAGCGGACATCCAGCCGCCACCACATCGGATTTTTTGAAGTATTCCCGCGTATCCTCGAACTGTACAAAAACCCTTTTAGCCCATCGGCTAAGCAGTTTATTAGCCTTCCCAGGCACGATATCAACGTTTATCAGCGAATAGCCGATACCCGCCCGCTTCGCTGACCAGCATACAGGAACTGCCACAAACCCCCCAATACCAATAACTTGCGCATTTTTATATTCGCCAAATTTTTCTTTCGCAGCCGAGCAGTTTGCCCGCAGCGATCTTAACAATTCCCACAGCCGTTTCGGATGCAGCGAGAACGCCTTTGCCGGCAGGGGGGTGAATGCAAATCCGCTTCCGGTAAGTATTTGCGAATCAATAGGCCGGTCGCTGCAAAAGAAATGAATGTTCGCTTCGGGTGCAAGCTGCCGCAATTTCTCCGCCACCGCCAGCCCAGGATAAATATGTCCCCCCGTCCCACCACCAGCAAAGATAAATGCTTTACTGCTCATTAGTTAACAACCCTTTTGTGTCCTCGTTAGTTTTTGCTATATTCATCAGTATTCCAACAGCAGCGGCGGAGAGCAGCATGCTTGTCCCGCCAGCGCTTACGAACGGCAGGGGGATTCCCTTTGTCGGCAGGACCACCGTTACCACTCCGATATTCAAGGCCGCTTGTACCGCTATCGCCAGCACAATACCAGCGGCAAGCAATCGTCCGAAACCGTCCTTGCACCTGATTACCACAATCAGCCCCAGCCATATAAATATCAAAAACAGCAAAATTACCGTTGCCGCACCGACAAAACCCATCTCCTCACAGATGATCGCGAAGATAAAATCGGTCGTATCCTCCGGCAGATGCCCATACTTACAGATACCGTTGCCAAGTCCCTTTCCCCACAATCCGCCCGAACCGATGGCTATCAACGACTGATTCGCCTGATATGCAGCCGAGCCTGCCAATTCCTGCGGGTTCAAAAACGCTTGTATTCGTTTGATTCGGGTTGGCGAACTGACTATCGCGGCTATAAACGCCGCCGCCCCAAACGGAACCGGCAACAGAATATGCCACCACTTTGCCCCCGCGATTATCAGTAGCAAAAACGCCAAAAGACAAATAAACGCAGCTGTGCCAAAGTCCTCGACGATTACCAACCCCGCAATGACACCTATTACAGCCATTAGCGGCACAAACCGCTTCCAGAATATCCCAAGGCTGTCCCTGTATCGCCAGCAGAACCCGGCTGTGAAGAAAATGGAACACCACTTTGCAAGTTCCGAAGGCTGAAAGCTGATATTGATCGGACCAGCCGGTATATTCATCCATCGGTAATGTTGGTTAATGCATGGCACAAGCGACGGTAGCGTGACGACAAACCGCTGGCTGGTAACTATTACAAGTAAAATCGCGCTCACCGCCAATAGCCACGTCGCAGCCGACCGCGATAAACCTTTTTCCAAGCTCAATGTACGGTAGTCGAAATAGGAAAATGAATAAAGTATTGTCGTAGCGAGCGGAAAGAATATTATCTGCCGAAGACCTGGGAATTGATAGAATCGCCGCAGATCGAAATTCTGCCGCACAGTTACCCCTGCACTGAAGACGAACACCGTGCCTATTGCCATCAGGATAATTACGACCATTGCTATGCGCTCAGCCAGACGGTCTTGCGATGATTTACAGGATGTTAACACGGATTCAGATTCCATTCTTGGTTTATCGGCTGCTCCGCAGCCGTTCGCTAAAAATTACCTTCTCATAACCGTTAAGTCAACAGGTCATTGCCGGATGAAGCAAAATTCCTGTTTTAACACAGGAAATTGCTCAAATTAGTTTTCTCAACAAACGAAGTACTTGAGCCGGCGTACCAATTAACAAAGGAGGTGTTAAAATGCATCCGACATTAACATTACATAACTGGACACATCATCTCGCCGAGGTTTTTCAGAGATTTGAAACAAAAATGGGGCAATTGGTTCGCGACTGGCGATTCTGGTTCTTTGTGGGGCTGGCAGTTCTTTACATTTCGCTGTTGGTGATGGCCATATTGTGGGGGCGAAACACGCCGCCTGAAGGAGCCAGACCAGTGGAACCTATTTATCTTTATGGCCCGATGTATCCTGGATATTAATTTTGTCTGATCGCGTTTCGTGTTCTGGGGCAGGGGGGGAGTGTAGTTTTTTTTTATTTTTTTATTTTTTTTTTTCGTCCATTAATTTGGGGATGGTCAGATAAAATCTTTATTTTTCACGAGCAGAAGCGGCTTTTCTTGTCGTTTTACTTGCGTTCGTAGGCGGATTGATTTGGAAGTGATTAAAAAATTTATAAAATAGTTGACATGGTGGGTGGAAGTGGTAATATTTCCCATAAGTTTTGAACTAAGTGGAATAAAAGTGGGAACAATTCCATGCTTTTATTAACAGGCGAATATCAGCACACCATCGATGATAAGAATCGCGTTCTTGTCTCGAACAAGCTGCGTAGTCAGATCGATGCCGACGAGCACGGCAACAATTTTTATCTGGTGCTTGGTTCCAACGGCATTTTATGCCTTTATCCCGAAAAATATTTTGAACAGTTGGTCGCGGCTGGTGCTCCGAAAGGTGCGGCTCCGGATGAAGCGGTCGCTTTTGAGCGTATGAGCTTTGCTCTGGCGAGCAAAGTTGAGTTGGACAGGCAAGGACGCCTACTCATCAATGATCGACTTAGGACGAGGGCTGGGCTGAAGGAACAGATCACCCTCGTCGGTGTAAGAGACCATATCGAGATATGGAATAACGATAACTGGGAAGATTATCTGCAAAGCCACATGGGACAGTACCAGCAGCAGATGTCGCAGGCTCGGCAGAATATCTTGCAATCGCAAACTGAATAATGCCAATGGAGGGCAAAAGTATGGAAGATTACTACAAAATTATGGATAGCCTTAGTTGCGACAGGCAGGCCAGCGTCGAAACTCTCGAAGCAATCGAGATATTAAGCGAGCGGCTTGAAAGGCTAAAACAAATTTCACCTTGTTTTGCCGCAGTGGATTTTTCACCTGAGGTGAAAGCTTTGACAGACAGCAAGGTGCCGGTTTATTGAGGCCGTGGGACAGGATAGCGTTGAGCATATCCCGGTACTTGAAGAAACTCTTGCCGAGCGAATAAAACTGCCGCAAGATGCGGTGATGGTCGATGCGACCATAGGGCATGGAGGCCATAGTTTTTTATTCGGCAGGGATTTGGGCCCCAAGGGAGTTCTCATCGGTCTGGATGTTGATAAAGGTTCTCTCCAAAGGGCCCGAGAAAAACTTAACGACCTGGCTTGCCGGGTTGTTTTAATAGAATCCAACTTTTCTCGCATAAGAGAGGTTGTTTCTGATGTCGGCGTCAGCGGCGTCGATTTTATCCTTGCCGACCTGGGTATTTGCTCGGCTCAAATCGCTGATATTGAAAAAGGTTTGAGTTTTCAGCAGGAAAGTCCGCTGGATATGAGACTTGATGAAAGTTTAAGGCTTACTGCTGCCGATATAATCGATTGTTACGACGAAAAAGACCTTGCCGACTTGATTTATGAATACGGCGAGGACAGGGCTTCGCGAAGGATCGCGAGGTTCATTGTATACGAACGCAAAAATAAACGGATTGAAACGACGACCCAATTAGCCGGCATAGTATGCAAGGCGCTTGGTCAGCCGGGAAAATCGCGAAAGAGCAAGATACATCCGGCGACGCGGACTTTTCAGGCGCTGCGTATTGCTGTAAATGATGAGTTGGAAAATTTAAGGAAGCTGCTTGATGGCGCAGAAAAGGTTTTAAGGCCGCAGGGTAAGCTTGCCGTAATAAGCTTTCACAGCCTTGAAGACAGGATTGTCAAATGGGATATGAAAGCGCGGGCACAAAGTGGTGCATATAACATCCTTACCAAGAAACCTTTGGTTGCCAGCGAGCAGGAAAAGAAGAATAACCCGCGATCGCGAAGTGCTAAACTTAGGATCGCGGAAAAAATAGCAGGTTAAATTGTTGCAAATGGAGTCTTGATACTATGACAGCGGATGCTAAGATCGGATTGTTGCTTGGACTTGTATTTATTTTTATCATCGCCTTTCTTATTAATGGCTTACCCGGCTTTACCAGGCAATCCGACAGCAATGCACTGACGACAACTATGGTTAACGGCGACCTTGGCATTGGCGAAAACGAACGGCGTGTGAACCGCGGACTTGAACGGGTGGAAGTAATAGCTCCACCGCAGATAATTATTGAAGACCCCGAGCCTGCTGTAGTGGATGATTCGGTACGTTTTGTGATGGACCTGCCCGGGGCCGATAAAGCGGTCGTCGAGCCTTTGCCAGCCCGGATACCAGAACCCGTTATAGCGTTTCCTCCAGCGGCGAAAATTTCCGCAACGCCCAAGTATGTCGTTCAAAGCGGTGACAATCTCGCCAGCATTGCCAAGAAATTCTATGGCGAAGACGAAGGTAACAGAAAGGTTAATATAGATGCGATCTATGCTGCAAACAAAGATACACTTCCATCGCCGGATAAGCTTCAGGTCGGCCAGAAATTGACCATACCTCCTTTGGGAATAGATATTTCACAAGCTCAGGCCAATGCTGCGCCAAATCTTGGCTCAAAATTATTCGAGCAGGTAAAGAGTATCGGTCAGCGTCATTTTTCGAAAGATGAGGCGAAAACGGGAACTTACGTTGTTAAAGACGGCGACAACCTGTGGAAAATAGCGGCCCAACAGCTTGGAAACGGCATCCGGTACAAAGAGATTGAGAAACTCAATTCCGACACACTCGGCAGCAAGAGCAGCCTGCAAACTGGAATGAAACTACAGCTTCCGGCGAAGTGACGGGGAGGCTATGAGCAGGTTATGTTTTATTTTTGTCGTGTTTTTTTTCACCATCGCGGCGATTTTTACTGTTTACATCCGAAACTGCGACAATATTGTTGTTTATGATATTTTTTCCGACAATATCGAGCAAAACCGCCTAAGACAAAAGCTCTGGCAAAAGCAGCTAAAATTTGAAAGCGACACCACACCGGCTGCTATCGGCAAGTATTTACCGCAGCAGGAGCAAAAAAAACAATAGTGAAAGCTCAGTTATTATGCACCGATTGAGGCTGGCCATATTTCTGATGATTATGTTAATGGCGGTCTTTGGCCTGCTGGGGTGGCGGTGTATTCATTTGCAGTATATCGAACATGATCGCTTCAACTTCGAAAGCACAAAGCAGCTTCAGCGGATAGAGGAACAAAAACCACAGCGGGGGACTATCGTTGACTGCCGCGGCAAGATATTGGCTGCCAGTAATCGTATTAATACTATCTTTGTCGATCCTTCTATTATAGAAGATAAAAAGGATGTATCCTGCCAGCTTGGTGACATTTTGGATACCGGTGCACATATTATTTGTCAGGATATAACCAAGCCAGGCGTTAATCCTCGATATGTCAAGATCAGGGAAAACGCAACTGACGACCAGTGTATCAAGGCCTCTCGCGTTTATGGGGTCGGGGTGGAAACCAAATGGCAGCGCAGCTACCCAGCCGGCAGGTTGGCTGCGCATATTGTCGGTTTTTCGAGCAAAGACAACTTTGGGCTTGAAGGGATTGAGCTGCAATACGAAGATCAGCTTAAAGGCACTCCGGGCGAGAGCGTTTTTTATGTCGATGCGGCGCGACGTCCCATACGCTTCAAGGAACAGAAAACTAAACCAGTTGACGGTAAGGGGCTGATCTTAACTATCGATTCGACCATTCAGCAGTTTGTCTATACAGAGCTTTACAACCGCTATACAGAATACCAGGCCGAGTCGGCTATAGCTATTGTCGCCGAGCCGAAAACCGGCGCTATCCTGGCGTGTGTGTCGCTGCCGGATTTCGACCCGCAAAAGCCTGGGGCAAGTCCGCCCGATACCTGGCGAAACCGCGCTATTACAGATCAGTTCGAGCCGGGAAGCCTTATGAAACCATTTGTCGTGGCTATCGCCCTTGATAATGGAATAGTCAATAAGACTGAAAAAATATATTGCGAAAAGGGCAGCTACCATGGGAAGGGTTTCGGGAGGATTGGGGAGTACGGCAATCACAGTTATGGCAATCTGACGGTAAAAGAGATACTGATACATTCGAGTAATATCGGTATGGCCAAGATTGGTCAGCGGTTGAAAAGACAGACGCTTTATGACGGCCTGTGGATGTTCGGGTTTTCCAAGCCGACCGGTATAGATATTCCCGGCGAAACCACGGGGATGCTGCGAACTGTTGATAAATGGACAGGTTACAGCGAAACAAGAATCCCTTATGGGCAGGAGATTACCGTTACGGCTATGCAGCTTGTGCGAGCGTTCTGCATATTGGCAAATGGCGGCAAGGTTGTCGAGCCTTATCTTGTCAAGGCGACAGTCGATGATGAAGGAAATGTAGAGAAGCTTAAACGCCCCGGTTCTTCGATAGGGTATATTCTCAAGCCCGAAGTAGCCGACTGGGTCGTTAAGGATGCCCTTGTTGCGGTAGTCAATGAAGGAACCGGCAGCAGGGCTAAGCTCGAAAAATGGCAGTTATTCGGCAAGACCGGAACGGCCAATATCGCCAAATCTGACAGCCGCGGCTATTCTGAAACCGATTGGGTGGCGTCGTTTATTGCCGGAGCGCCAGCCGAGAATCCGCGGGTGGTGGTGCTTGTCTCGATACGAAAACCAAATCGTAAGCTGGGAAAAGGTTATACCGGTGGAACAGTGGCTTCGCCGGTCGCGGCAAAGATAATCGAAAAAACCCTGAATTATCTCGAAAATCGCGGACAATAAATCGTACTGCGTACTGCGAAATGCAGGTTGCTCGGTATGCGGTACTCGGAACACAGTACCGGAAATTATATGGCAAAGATAGTTTATGCGGTAGCAGGCGAAGGGTTCGGGCACAGCAGCCGGTCGCATTTGATCGGCAAGCGTCTCATCGATGCTGGTCATGACGTAATATTCGCAGGCTCGAATAAGTCACTTGAGTATCTTAGACTTTATTTCGGCAACAGGGTCAAAGAGGTATTTGGCCTGACGTTTGCATATGAGCATGGGAAAATCAGCCCCTTTTCGACGGTAACCAAAAATCTTAGCCGCATCATTTACGCCGACAGACTTAACCATCGGCTATTCAAGGATCACATCGAGCCGTTTGCTCCTGATTTGGTAATAACTGATTTTGAGCCGTTTTGCGCGTGGTGGGCGATAAGAAATAAGGTACCCTTTATTAGTATTGACCACGAGCATTTTTTGACCCACTGCAAGCTCGACCGTATCGAGGGACAGTTTCTGACACATTTGAACGCAGCCGTGGTAGCTCGGACATATTATTTCTGGGCCAAGGCGTACATTGTGATAAACTTTTTTGACGTGCCGGTAAAGTCGGCCAATACATATCTTTTACCGCCGGTGGTGCGACCCATGCTCACCCAATATCAGTCGTCAAACGGTGGGCATATTCTGATATATTCCACAACCGGACAGGACGAGGGAAAATTACTCGATACACTGGGCAAATTCAAGGATCAGCGGTTTATTGTTTATGGGTTCGGAGAGGCGAGGGAAATTGGTAACTGCACATTAAAAGAGCGCAGCACAGAAGGATTTCTTGCCGACCTTGCAGCTTGCCGGGGGGTTATTGCTTCAGCTGGGTTTTCGCTGATAAGTGAATGCCTGTATTTCAAAAAGAAGATGCTTCTGTTGCCGGTAGCCGGACAGTATGAGCAGATCGTAAATACCCACTATGCGCAGAAGCTCGGTCTTGGTGTTGGCGCTGCGGAGGTTGATGAAGAATCCCTTTCGGCATTTTTTGCCGAACTTGAAAAACCCATGCCTGAAGATAAACGCATCCTGTGGTCGAGCAATGAAAAATTCTTTGAGAGCCTTAAGCCTATATTTGAAAAACTGCCTGTTCCCATACATCTATAAAAATAATATCACCTTGTGCGGATGAGCTGATTGGGATCGTATTTGATGTGTGGGGCGAGTGTGGCAAGGTCTTGTATGAATCTTCTTCCGTCCTGGAAATAACCGGCTGTGGGTTTGAGTTCGCTGTGATGAGATAAAAAGTAGCGGTTGATATTTTCCACCATAAGTTCGCGCAGGTATTTGCTGGTCATGGACGCGAGCGAAACCGGCAAAAAGCGATCGTCGGCTTTGACAACAAAATGGATTCGCATTTTCCGCTTGTCCTCGCGGATTTCGTAACTGCTTGTCTTTTCCGTCTCCTTCAGTATAGTAAAATCAGCAGCGGGAAAAACCTTCTGCAATTCGGCGCGATAATGCGACCTGCCGCCTTGCCTGTCGGCTACTATCTGCAGATTATTTTCGCCAAAAGTGTCCCATGCGTGCAGGATGAAAACAGCACTTGCGGAAAATAGCACAGCCGATTTATTGTCCGTCATTTCGACCAACTGGTTGTAACGGAACACGTCAACGCAATTGCTGCGCATATCCAACAAGCGGATGTTATTTTTCAAAAGGTCCTTTTGCAAAACGTCTGCGCAGATGTCCAAATCGCCGTGATCGGTGTCCAGAAGATGGTCATTATGGTTTTTATACCATGGATATGCCTCGATCCTGTCGATCATATCAGGGCAAAGAAACATTAACAGTTCGGTTAGATTGGCAGGATTTTTACCCAGCAGACGCAGGCAGGCAAGGACGGCTCGCTGTAAATTTTTTAATCCACTTGATTTATCGTGAACTTTCTTGCTGTCGGCGATATGAAGCCGGCCGAGCGAGCGTTTCTTATTTTTGACCACGCTTTTTCGCAGAAGTTTCCATAAATCCGCGTCGATCATACCATCGGGTAACTCGAAACTGACAGAACTGATCACCAGCGGCCCAAGCATCGGACCAAACCCTGCTTCATCTATGCCTACAAGAACAGCCATCCATGCCTCAATTTTTAAAAAACCCTGAACAAATTCTAATCGCCATGCGTAAAATTGTCAATTAATGTCCGATAAAATAACAGAAACTCTGCCTGTTGAATAAGTTAGGAAACAAGATTTCAGCAAAAAATTCTTGACGCAAAGCAGTTTGGTTTTATAATCATCCGTTTTCCGGGCTGAATGTTTAATTTTTAGGAGCCATGTTTTATGATAAAAGTAAAACAACTGCGACGTACTTTCGGTCCCATCATTGCGGTGGACAATCTGTCTTTCGAAGTTCAAAAGGGTGAGGTTCTTGGCTTTCTTGGACCAAACGGAGCCGGCAAGAGCACGGCTATGAAGATGCTGGCCTGTTTCCTCGCTCCTGACAGCGGAACCGCCACTATCTGCGGCTGCGATATTATCAAAGAGCCGATTCAGGTTCGCAAGTCACTTGGCTACCTGGCCGAAAACGCCCCTGCTTACGGCGAGATGACAGTGGGATCGTTTTTGAACTTTGTATGTGACGCAAGGCAGATCAATGGAGCGGCAAGAAAAAAAGCCCTCGACAGGGTTGTCCCGATGTGTTCGATCGAATCGGTCTATCACCAAACGATTGACACGCTTTCGAAAGGTTATCACAGGCGCGTGGGATTAGCCGAAGCGCTTATTCATGACCCGCCTGTATTGATACTTGACGAGCCAACCGATGGACTTGACCCGAATCAAAAACACGAAGTTCGTCAATTGATAAGCAAAATGGCCTCGGAAAAATGTATCGTCATTTCAACCCATATCCTCGAAGAGGTCGAAGCGGTCTGCACACGGACGATAATAATCGCACACGGTGAAAAGCTTGTGGACAGCACTCCGCAGAAGCTCAAGGAAGAACACCAGTGCAGCCTCGAAGAGGTCTTCAGGCGGATAACGAAAACAAAAAAGAGTGCCTGATAAGGAGTAAAACAGATGAACGGCTTTGCTGCTGTATTCAAAAGAGAGCTTAAAAGTTACTTCGCCACGCCGGTCGCTTACGTGTTTCTCGTGATATTTCTGTTCTTCGCGGGGTACTTGCCTTTCCGACAGGGATTTTACGACATTCGGCAGGCGGATATGCGGTTATTCTTTATGAATCTTCCGCTTCTGTTCGTATTTATGGTTCCATGCAC
>JAQURJ010000004.1 GCA_028715705.1 Phycisphaerae bacterium
AGACGCTGATGACGACCAGCTTTTTGTCGAAGGGCTTTGCAAAAAATTGGCTGTCGATTTTGTCGCCGAAAAAGTCAATGTCACCTCATACGCCAAAGAAAATAAAAAGTCTATCGAAACGGCTGCGAGAAATCTTCGCAAAGACGCCCTTATCAGGATAGCGAGGGAAAATCAATCCGATGTAATTGTCACTGCCCACCATAAAAACGATAACGCCGAAACGCTGATCCATCGCATTCTGCGGGGAACAGCTTTTCGCGGCCTGATAGGAATAAATCCAAAGATAACGTTTGACGGCATTCTATTTATTCGCCCGCTTTTATGTGTCGGGCGAAATGAAATACTTGGATATCTTAAAAAAAACAAACTCTCTTACCGCGACGACCACACCAACCTCGATACTCGTTTCAAACGCAATTTCGTTCGTCACCGGCTTTTGCCGTTCATGCAGCAAAATTCAGAATCGGACCTCATCGAAACGCTTGATACTTTGAGCCGTAGTTCGCATAAGCTTGCCGCAAAGATAGATGAAAAATTGCAGGACCTGCTGCCAACGGACAAGTCCAATAGCGGCAAAGCATCCATATCATTGTCGCTTTTTGACCAGCAGCATCCTTTGATAAAAGTCGAGCTTATCCGCGCCGCTCTTGGGAAAATAAATTGCGGCGAACAGGGCTTTACTCAGGCCCATTATAAAAAGATCATGACACTGTCCAACTCACCGACACATCGCAGACTTGAACTCCCATCCGGATGCTGCGTTCGTCTGGATTATGATTCGCTGGTTTTTTATAGGGGTAACATTGAACCCAAACCTTCTGTGGCGGATTTCCCCGCTGAATTGAAAGTTCCCGGCATAACAGCACATGGGAATATACAGATAGAGGCAAGCGTTCTCGACGCTGCCGGCTGCGATATTGTCGCCTTTAGAAAAAACAAGGACGTTAATACCGAATGGTTCGATTATGACAAGTTGGATTCTCCTATAATTATCCGTCCCCGCCGCGAAGGTGACAAGTTCAGCCCTCTCGGCCTTAGAGGCGTCAGAAAAGTTGGAAAGGTTTTGACTGACGCGAAAATTTCGCCGTCACAGCGAGCGGCCGTGCGTGTCATCGAAGACTGCCGAAATATTATCTGGCTGTGGCCGCTGCGATGCTCCGACCTATCGAAAGTTAACGCCAGTACCCGCAAAATCCTGCAAATAAAAATTAAGCCAGTGTAAAACATTTGAAAAATTGGCTCTTCGGTGTTATCGTTCTTATTTATTTTCCTTATGGAATATGATATGCAGACTTTTTTGGCGATATTTCTTTTAATAGTCGGCTTGGCTATCCTCTGGAAAAGTGCCGACATCCTCGTCGCAGGAGCCGTCGGCCTTGCCGAGCGTTTCTCCGTCAGCCCTCTGATAGTCGGTTTAACTGTCGTCGCTTTCGGCACATCCGCCCCGGAAGCAGCCGCAAGCATCGCCGCTGCACTTCGCCATACCGGTGACATCGCCATAGGAAACGTTTACGGTTCAAATATCGCCAACCTCGCGCTGATAGGCGGGATATGTGCGATCATCTCGCCTACAGCCATCCACCTGGCGGTGCTCAAACGCGAAATACCGATTCTGCTTGTAGCCACTCTAATTCTTGCTCCGCTTGTTTTTGGCGGGCTTATAACCCGCGGTGAGGGGGTAATACTTCTTATCGCTTTCGCGGCCTTTATAATTATCACTATTTATGCCGCTGCAAAAGAAGCGAAAAAAGAACCCCGGATAATCGCCCAGATACAGCAGGACATTCACCAGGAAGTAAAAACACAGCCTAAAAAGACAGGCATGAATGTAATTTTTGTAATTGCCGGACTCATCGGGCTGGCTGTCGGTGCGGATATCGCCATTCGCGGTGCGGTGTCTATCGGCATGAAAATAGGCCTCAGCCAGGCCGTTATCGGCATGACCATTATCGCCCTCGGCACGAGCCTGCCGGAACTGGCTACCAGCGTCGCAGCCACTATAAAGGGCCACGACGATATCTCCATCGGCAATCTCATCGGCAGCAACATTTTCAACACGCTTATGGTTGTCGGCGCCGCGAGCACCATCAGACCTTTGGAGATCAGCCACCGTCTTGCCGGAACGGACTATTGGATAATGGCCGCCGTAACAGCCGCATTTGTCGCCATGGCAGCATTAGGAAAAAAACTTAGCCGCCTCGACGGCGTTATTCTTGTAACCATCTATATCGCCTATATTGGCTATCTCTTCGGTTTCAACGCAATAGTCTTTTAATGTTCCGCCTTCTTTGCTTTTGGTTAATCAGAACACCTCAGAACATACTCAGAGTCAATCAGAGCTACATCAGAGCAAATCACAACTACCTCAAAGCAAATCACAGCTATATCAGAACACATCAGAACACTATCAGAGCAAATCAATGATTTTGGGTTAAGTGTTTGCCAAAAAAGGAGTTAGCCACGAATGAACACGAATGAACACAGACTTTTTTAAAAAAGTCGAAATTCGAATATCGAAATCCGAAACAAATTCGAATGCCAAAAATTCAAATGACTAAAACAAGGCAACGCCTCAAGTGCCGATATTGAATTGTCAAATAGCGGGATAATTACAGGAAAGCATCCCAGATTAACCCTCCGTCTTGCGGCTGAAATGTTCAGCCGCAATGGGTAGGTATTATACCATAAATTTTAAAAAATTCAAGAAGTTTTTTGGCGAAAATTAAAAAAATTCAACCGCGGATTGCGCTGATTAACGCGGATTTTTTGATTTACAATTTGCGATTTACGATTTACTATTGTGGGCGGCTGGGAAATTTGTTCATAGTTCTTGGTTCGTAGTTAGTTGACGAACAGCCGGAGAATTAAACGCTGATGACGCTGATTAAAAGGATTTTTTAAGGAAGATGCGGGATTCAAAGACAACGGCTGGTTGAAAACAAATACCGCCCTGCATAGGGAAATAGGATTTGAAATTTAAGATTTGAGAAAAAAAGACAGGAATTTGAGGTTTGAAATTTAAGGCAACCTCTAAAAATTGCATTTTCAAAGCCCCGACCGTGAGGGAGGGGGTCTAAAACACTATATTTGATTTCGGATGTCGAATTTTTAGAGGTTTCCTTAAGATTTGAAAAGCAGGCGGCATGGACGACAAATACGCAAAGGGAACAGGAAAAATTTGAATTTAAGGTGATATAAAAACAGGATTTGAAATTTGAAATCTGAGATTTGAGATAGTAAAAGGGAACAATAAATGAAATACGAGCGGTTTGAGGATTTGCCTGTGTGGAAGCTGGCGATGGAGATAGCACATCGGATTTATATTCTGACACGGGACAAGTTCTTTTCGCAGCCGGGCGATTTGCGCAGTCAGTTGCGGCGGGCGGGGCTTTCTATTTCAAATAATATAGCCGAGGGTTTCGAACGCGGCAGTACGGCGGAATTGCTCGCATTTCTTTATATAGCAAGAGGGTCGGCTGGTGAGGTCAGGTCGATGCTTATTTTTACAGAACGATTTAAGGAAGCCCAGCATTTGAGATCTGAGATTTCAGATTTGAAATTAAAGGCGGAAAGCTGTTCACGGCAGATACGGGGTTGGACGGATAATTTGCAAAATAGCGATATCAAAGGGCAGCGGCATTTGAATGAGCACAGCCGGGAAATGTATGAGTCGGTCAAACGCAGGGACGCGTTTGAAAAGCAGCTTGAAGGCGTTATCCGCAAGGCCAGACCGCAGGATTATGAGGATGATAAATAAATAGATGCTGATGAAGCTGATTTAGTCGTGGATTTATGTGATTTGTTTTGCGATTATATGAGAAGGAAAATGAGTATTGGAAAAATTAATATGGTGGCACCGGATTTAGTGAAAATTAACAAGGAGAATAAAATGCAGCTTAAACAGAACGCCGAAAAAGCTTTGGATGCTTGGCTGGGGTGGAGTACTTGGTATACAAAGGATCTTCGCGACATGAACCGTTGGCATCATTTTGTTGACCAATACCAAAGAGAACACGGCTTTACAATCGATGAGAGCGGATTACGCGAAATTATAGAAGATAAATTAACGAAAAACGCTGGTACACGTTTCGACAATGAACCCCTTCGTAAAGTGATTCGCGAGCGTATCAGCCTTGCATATAACATTCTTGATTTCCTTGAGTATACTGGACGATGAGCAAAAACAATAAGTAAACAGGCAATCGTTAGAGCGATGCGGTGATGAGAGTAAGATATAGCTATGAAAAAACCAGTACCTGAAGATTTTGGTTTAACAGCCGAAGAATATGAAAAAGCGGTCAAAAAAGGTTTTCCTACCCTTGCAGATTTTCCGGCGGAAAAAATTTCCAAATGGGCTAAATGTCCCGTTATAATTTCAAGTATTGTATGTGGTGTTATAATTGGTCTTATCGTATGGCTACTTGCAGGCGATGCAGGAGTTAGCCCATTAGGTGTTGTTTTTGGGCCTCTAATAGGCCTTTATTTTGGGTCAATGATATGTGGCCGCCGGTTCGAGAGTTTGTCAAACGAAAAGGAATTGGCAAGTAATGAACGTTTTAGGCAAGCCGAAGAACTGTCAAGGCCGTTGCGTGAAAAAGTGGAAAACTACGAAAAAGCACAGCGAGATTATCAGCTAAGCCTTGAAAAAGCACAGCAAGACTACCAACGAAGACGTGAACAGTATTGGGAGGAGTCCTTAAGAGGAGTCGAATTTGAAGAAGAGTTGGCATGTTTATATTCCAAATTAGGGTATGCTGTTGAAGTTACGAAAGGTTCGGGTGATGATGGGGTTGATTTGTTTTTACGGAACGACGAAGAGGTAATAGTTGTGCAATGTAAAGGACATGGGAAGCCAATTGGTGTTGGTGCTATTCGAGACCTCTATGGTGCAATGATACACTTTGAGGCAAATAGTGCTGTACTTGCTTGCCCCTCCGGCTTCACTGCCGGAGTCTTAAAATTTGCGGCAGATAAACCTATGCAGCTTATCTCAGCAACCGACCTTGTTGAGATGATGGAGAGTATTGGTAATTGTTAAAATAGTGAAAAGAACTTAACTGTACGATGAAAGTGAACGAATTATATTTATGAAATTGTGGACGTGGCAAAACAAACATTTAAAATTAGACGATTCTAAACGAATGATTGATAACAGGACACATTCGTTTTATTTGAATGCGGATGAACTTGATTTTGAAAAAGTGAAACGTGAACGTTTAACAGAAGCATATAAGCGGGTATGGAAGATTCTTGGAACCAACCAAATTCTTTGGTGTTTTACAGATAAAGAAGTTGCAAAAGAAGCCAATGGACGCGATTGGACTGAAAATTGTGATCTTTTGGAAATCGATATTCCAGAGGAAAACGTAAAATTACATTGTGCTATGGCTTGGTGTTGGATTTTAGATAGATGTGGAACTGATATGCCAGAAAAGTTTCATGCGCATTGGCGACGCTTAGAAAGTGATGGATGTAAAAAAGCTAAATCCTATGAAGAAGAATTTAAAAATTATTGGCGAGATAAAGCCAAAGAAGAGCTTTGGAGTTTGTTTTTATTGCCCGATTTCGAGCCTAATTTGGTTAAAGTATGTGTTTTGGCGATTATTGTTTTGCCTCTACCTGTAAACTGTAATGTAAAAAAGCTGACGCAAGACGAAATAAATTTTAGAAGAAGCAATAATTTGTGTAAAATTCCCTGTTTATCAGTGAAATCTTCACACTGCTCGGAATGCCTGAAGCAAGCTGGTGTGGCTATCTATGAAAATAGTGACGGGTACTTATAGAACTTTTTTAGTTTCGTAAGGTGGACAATTTCTTGTCTATGCGGTTCTCTGATTTATAAATTGTACGGAATTGATATAATTCATAACTAACTAAATAGGAGAATTTAAATGTCGTTAAACGATGATATAATCCATTTTGCTAAAAATAAGCCGATCGAATTACGTAATACTTTAATCGATAAAGATGTAGCCGATGCTCTTGGAAATATTGGCATTGTATTAAAAGAGCTGGAATTGCATGCGCCTTCGAGAAATGCTCGTAAAATAGACGGAGTAGGTCAGACTCTCTGTGGAATCAAAGGCACTCTTCATCAAAATGTTACATGCAAACGGTGCCTTAAAAAATTAGGATAAATAAAAATCGTCCGGTACATGTTTTTTAAAAATCAGCGGAATCAGCGGAATCAGCGGTTACCCATATATTCTGACCGGTGATGAAAAATATCTTTCAATTCGGGCTTTTTCCGATGCGATGAAACAAAAAGTGTATGAAAAACAAAAGGGCGTCTGTGTGAAATGCAGGAAGCGTTTTGCAATAGAAGAAATGGAAGCCGACCACATCAAACCGTGGCACGAAGGCGGACACACAACCGAAGATAATTGCCAGCTTTTATGCAAAGACGATAACAGAAGAAAATCGGGAAGATGAAGAAGCAGGCTGGCAAGCGTCCAGCAGTCAGGTAGGATGGGCAAATTTGCCCATGCGGTCTTGTTTTTTCTATGAACTATGAACAAAAAAATATTAACTTTTTATCCAAAATCAGCGTAACCAGCGCAATCTGCGTTTAAACCGGCTGTTTTAACCAGTAACCAGTACCAAGTAACCGGCAACTAAATTTGTATTCTCTGTGGCTCAACGGCTGTTCCTATTTTCTATGTACCCCATACCCTTAACCCTAAGCATTCCGTCTCTTATTTCTAATATCTGACCTTTTATATCTGCTTCTGTTAATCTGGATAACTTTTGTCCAACTGTACATTTTTTGCAGACTCGATGTACGTTTTTTGCAACCAATAAAAACTTCGCGTTCTCGGCGTTCTCAGCGATTATTACGGCGGCTGCTACAACCATAAACGACGAACAACGAACTAAGAACAGTTTTGCCCAGCAAAACCCGAAATAAAACGAAATAAAACGGTACGAAACGGCTTTTTCAGCAAAAAAAACCGGTCTGATTATTCATCAAACCGGCCCAGGAGGAGGAAGCAAGAATAACGTCCTTTACTACGCATTTAGACGCTTAAAGTTGGGTAAAAGTAACAGAAAATATTTTAATTACCGAATCAACGCCATTTTCAGTACTGAAATCAAGGTTTTTTGCCGATAGTGAAAAAAGTGCTTGCTTTTTTATGGCAAATGGGTATAGTTCTGCTTCTTGGTTCTTTGAAATTTTGCTCTGTCGCACGGGGTTGTGTTATTTTGGGGTCAGCAGTTCACGGTCGTGGCTGACTCAAGCCTCCGGCAGGGTCTATTCAGCCGAGTTTCGGCTACCGTGGCAAGCTGCGTATTCGCACGTCATGGATTTTGTTCTAAGTGTTGCTTTGGAATGATTTTATAGGATATTTTACCCGGTGGTGTAATCGGTAACACCTGGGTTTTTGGTACCCATATTCCAGGTTCGAGTCCTGGCCGGGTAGTTTGAAAATTAGAAATAGTAATTGGGTATAGGAATAGAAACAGCCGGAAATGGCAGAACGAGTAGCGATAATACTGGCAGCGGGTATGAGTACCCGGATGAATACCAAGATGGCCAAGGTGCTGCACGAGGTTTGCGGTCGGCCCATGCTGGCTTACGTGCTCGATGCCTGCCGAAGTATCGGCGTAAAAAGGATTTATGTCATTGTCGGCTATGGAGCCGAGCAGGTAAAAGAGCAGTTCAGCGCCAATGATGTCGAATGGGTTTTACAGGAAGAGCAAAAAGGAACAGCCCACGCTGTTCTTTGCTGCAAGGAAAAGCTCAAGGACTTCAACGGCGATACGCTGGTTTTGTGCGGCGATGGACCTCTAATTAGAACTGAAACACTGAATATCCTTATTGAAAAGCACGAATCGGAACATTCGGCTACGACTTTGGCCACGGCTGTGCTGGACGACCCAATCGGATACGGCAGGATCGTCCGCGACCAGTATGGAAATATCCAGGGGATAGTTGAACACGGCGACTGCACCAAAGAGCAGCTTGCAATAAAGGAAGTGAACCCAAGCTATTATCTATTCAATAATAAAATAATGTTCGATGCCCTTGAGCAGGTCAAGCCAAACAACGTCAAGGGTGAATACTATATAACAGACGCCCTGGCGATTATTTTAGCGGCTGGTCATAAGGTGGTTGCCGTTACGGCAGTACGGCCCGAAGAAGCGATAGGCATCAACAGCCGCCGACAATTGAGCGAAGCTGGCAAGATCATGCAACATCGTATTCAGCAGCAATTTATGGATAACGGCGTTACTATTATCGACCCGGATAATACGTGGATAGACGCCTGTGTGAAAATAGGTCAGGATACGGTCATCGAACCGTTTACTTATATTCAGGGTGATGTCAAGATCGGCAAAAACTGCCGGATAGGACCATTTGTGTATATAAAACCACCATCAGTCATCGAAGATGGCGCGGCGGTTGAGGCATCAATATCCAGGAAATGAATTTTCGGGAAGTAAAGAAATGTTCTTAAACGAAAATATAAAGGTGTTTACAGGTAACAGTAACCCGGCTCTTGCTGTGGCGGTATGCAAATACCTGGATCTTCCTGTGGGCGGGGCTAAAGTAGAGCAATTTCCAGATGGCGAAAAGGTCATCAAGCTCGAAGACGACGTTCGCGGCAGAGATTGCTTTGTTATTCAATCGACCTGCCGGCCTGTCGATGAAAATCTTATGGAGCTATTGATATTCCTCGATTGTCTCCGCCGGGCAAGCGCACAACGCATCACAGCAGTGATACCGTATTTCGGCTATGCCCGACAGGACAGGAAAGACGAAGGGCGCGTGCCAATTACCGCCAAGTTAGTGGCGAATCTAATTACAACGGCTGGTGCGAACAGGGTACTGGCAATCGATCTGCACGCGGCGCAGTTGCAAGGATTTTTCGATATCCCTGTCGATCATCTGACGGGTGAATTGGTTCTGAGCAAGTATTTCCGCCAGAAGAACATAGAGAATCTAACGATTTTGTCGCCGGACGTTGGCAATATCAAGACCGCGGCGAGATATGTGGCTCATCTGGGCGGAGAATTGGCCGTTGTACATAAGAGGCGGATTAGCGGAAGCGTGGTAAAGGCCGAAGAAATCATCGGAAACGTCGAAGGGCGAAATATTCTGATGTGTGATGATATTATCGCTACGGCAGGGACGGTTTGCAGCGCAGCGGCAATGGTTAAAAAGAAAGGTGCGAAAAAAGTCTATGTTGGGGCGACACACGGCGTTTTCGCGGGCGAAGCCCTCAAGAAGCTGGCAAGCTGCGGTATCGACGAGGTGGTGGTTACCGATACCATACCATTGAGCAGGGAAGCGAGCGAAAAAGGTTTGATCAAGGTTCTCAGCATTGCTGGAATGCTTGGCGAAGCTATAAAGAGAATTCACCGAAACGAATCGGTTAGCAGTTTGTTTAATAACGTGTTGAGTAAGTGAGGAAAATATGGAAAAAACACTGGTTTTAAAAGCCAATATTCGCGAGCACACTGGTTCGCACTCTAATAGGACATTGCGGAAAAAAGGCTTGATTCCGGCAATCGTTTACGGCCATAAGCAGGACGCTGTGTCTGTATCGCTGAACAGCCATGATTTTGTCGAAGGCCTTCATCACGGTCATCGGCTGATGGAGATGGAAGTCGAAGGCAAGAAGCAAACAGTTCTTATTAAGGATATTCAGTATGATTATCTGGGCAAAGAGGTCATTCATGCCGACCTGATGCGGGTTGATGTCACCGAAACCGTTACTATCGAAGTTCAGATAGAATTGAAAGGTACGGCTGTTGGCACACAGCACGGTGGTATCATTGAAACGCATGCCGATCGTTTGGAAATCGAATGCCGCGTTACCGACATACCCGAATCTATCGCGATCAATATCAAGGCTATGGATGTCGGCTCTGCGATTCACGCCAAGGATATCGCTCTTCCGGCTAATGTAAAACTGATAAGCGAGCCTGATCTGCTGGTTTTGACCTGCCATGAGGTAGCTGCCGCCAAGAGTACTGAGGAATTGGAAACCGAGGCTCCAATCGCTCCTGAAATTATTGGCGCCAAGAAAGAGGAGGAGCAGGAAGAATCCTGAGAATACTAAAAAAAATATTTGGCTTGAACCGGGACCGGGATGTGGAAGGACAGGATACAAAGCTAATTGTTGGACTTGGAAATCCTGGAACGGAATACTGCCGGACAAGGCACAACGCTGGCTTCTGGGTTATCGATTCGGTTGCCGAAAAGCTGAATATAAAGTTGGATAAGAAAAAATTCGGCGCAGTTTTTGGTGCGTCGGATTACAAAGGTAAAAAGTTAATATTGGCAAAACCGCAGCTTTTTATGAACCGCAGCGGACAGAGCGTGGCGACGATCAGAGGTTTTTACAGAATAGCTCTCGAAAACATCCTGGTCATCAGTGATGATATGGCGATTGATTGCGGGGCTATCCGGCTTCGTTCGAAAGGTTCTGCCGGCGGACAAAAGGGGCTTGGCGACATTATCGAAAAGCTCGGCAGCAATGAATTTGGCCGTCTTCGCGTGGGTATCGGTTCAAGCGGGCAGATAGGCGCTTATGACTATGTACTGGGAAAACCGGATGAACAGCAAAGGAAGAAACTTGACGAGGCGGTAGAAAAAGCCGTCGGAGCGGTTTTGGGCTGGGTCGAAGAAGGCATAGAAGCTGCGATGAACAAATTTAATTGAATAGAAAGTTAGAAATTAGAAATAAAACTGGATTCCCGCTTTCGCGGGAATGACAAGAACATAAGTTAGGAGAATAAAGTTGGAAACGAATATTAAAACTTACGAGGCGATGTTCCTTGTGGACAGCGCTTTGGCAGCAAGCGACTGGAATGATGTCATCGGTGCGATAACTAATATAATGGAACGTGTCGGAGCCGAGGTGATCAGCCTACGCAAGTGGGATGAAAGGCGGCTGGCGTATCCTATTGAGAAAAAGGAACGCGGGACATATCTCCTGTGTTATTTCAAGGTCGATAGTCAGAAAATCACTCAGATCGAGCGTGAAGTTCAGCTCTCTGAGAAGCTGATGCGTGCGCTTATCCTGACCGCTGACCATGTAACTGCCGAAGATATGGGGAAAGAGACACCGGCTATGGCTGTTGAGCGCGCAAGCCAACTTTCTGAGTCGGCAGAGCCCGTGGTGGAGGATGCCGGTGGTGACACCAGTGGTAATGAGCAAATAGAAGAGCAGGAAATCCCTGTTATAGAAGAAATAGAGGAAGAAAAATAAAGGAGGTCGGTTATGGCTAACCTGAATAAGATGTTTCTTATTGGAAACCTTACTCGCGATCCACAGTTGAGCTATCTGCCCAGCCAGACAGCGGTTGTCGATTTCGGCCTTGCTACCAACAGAACCTGGACAGGCCAGGACGGGCAGAAAAAGGAGCAGGTTTGCTTTGTAGATTGCAGGGCCTTCGGCAAACAAGCCGAGACGCTCAACAAATACATGAACAAAGGAAAATCCATCTTTATCGAAGGGCGTCTGGATTTTGACCAATGGACAGCACAGGACGGCTCAAAGCGAAGCAAGCATCGCGTGACCGTGGAGAATTTCCAATTCCTCGGCAGCCCTGGCGGCGCAGGTGGTTCAAGCAGCTCGCCGGACCAAGGCGCAAGCGATGAGGCAGAAAAACCTGATGACGATATACCGTTCTAACGTTCATTGTTCAGAGTTTTTAGTTTTGAGTTGAAATAGAAATTTATTTTTGAGTTAGAGTAGGAAAAATGGCATATATTGAAAAAAGACAGGCAGACAAAAGGCAAGTAGACAAAAGACAACCCGACAAAAGAAAGGCTTTAGCGGCTCCGAGAGAGCAAACGCAATGCAGATTCTGCCGCAGCAAGACCAAGCACATTGATTACAAGGACATACCAACTCTGGAGAAACTGCTGACCAATCGCGGCAAGATATATTCTCGCAAGAGGAGCGGCAATTGTGCCGGCTGCCAGCGAAAACTTAAAAAGGCCATAAAGCGGGCGCGTCACATGGCCCTTCTGCCTTTCACGGCGTAAAGGTCTTTTAGAAAAGAGGTTATGCAAATGTTGTTTTTTGTGTTGCCCCAAAAAGATAATGTGGTAAATTTATGAAGTTGCTTTATTCGCCGTTGGTTTGGCGGATTATCAAAACGGAGAAAATCAGATGAAGGTATTGCTTTGTGAAGATGTGGAAAATTTGGGTTGGCTGGGCGATGTTGTCGAAGTCAAAGATGGTTATGCAAGAAATTATCTGCTGCCGGAGGGTCTGGTACAGATTCCGACCGAAAATAATATAGCGGCATTGGCAGATGAAAAGGCCAAACGTGCCGAAATGAGACTAAAAGACAGGCAGCGGCTGGAAGCGGCGGCGGAAAAAGTCAACGGAGCGGAAGCCGTCATCGCGGCCAAAACCAACGAACTTGGACATTTGTTCGGTTCTGTTACCGCTGCGATGATCGCCGAAAACCTGCGAAGCCAGGGGTTGGCTGTTGCCGATGAAGTAGTCAAACTCGGCGACCATATCAAAGAGGTTGGAACAAGTAAAGTCGCTCTGCGTTTCGCCTCCGATCTGCGAGTCGAAGTGAACGTTACAGTTGTTTCAGATGACCCTGAAATTCAGCAAAAAATCGCAGAGGCCAGGGCACAGGAAAAGAGCGAAGCACAGGCCGAAGAACAGGTCAGCGAATCCGAAACTGAATCGCAAAAAAATTGATAATTGGTAAATGATAATTGCTAATTGAATAAACTAAGCCATAAATTATCAATTGTCAATAATCAATGATCAATAATGGCAGGATGCTGTAAGTGAATCCACTGACCGGTACAAAAAAGAATGCTAAACAAACCCGCAGTGATTCGGGATCTGCTCATTTGCCGGAGATGGGCAAGGTTATGCCCGAGTCGAAAGCCGCGGAAGCGGCTGTGCTGGGTTCGATGATAATCGACCCTGAATGCATCGGGGTTGTGGTGGAATCCCTAAAATCCGCCGACGCTTTCTATCGCATCGAACACCAGATGATATTCGATGCTCTGGTTTCCCTTTATGAAAAAAACCGAGCAGGCGGTCTGGATGGTGTTCTGCTTCGTGATGAACTGGAAAAACAAAAACAACTCGAGGAAGTAGGCGGGGTCGATTACCTTGGTGCTATAGTCGATTCTGTACCCACGACAGCCAACCTCGAATACTATCTTGGCATTGTCAAGGAAAAACGGTTGATGCGAGAGATGATCTCGGCGGCAACTGAAATACTGCGAGAGTCTTATGATCAAAGCGGCGAAATCGGTGAAAAGCTGGATAAAGCCGAAGAGCTTATTTTCAAAGTTACCGAAAGTACTCTAAGCGGCGATGCGGCTCCTCTAAAAGACCTTGTCAGCCGTGCATACGAAATGATAGAAGAGCGTGACGGTACACTTGTTACCGGACTGGATACGCACTATTCCGACCTGAATAACATGACATGCGGCCTTCAAAAGGGAGAAATGATAATCGTCGCGGGTAGACCGAGTATGGGTAAAACCGCACTGGCCGTAAATATTGCCGAAAACATGGCTGTAAAATCAGGCATACCGGCAGCTATATTCTCAATGGAAATGAGCAAAGAACAGCTTACCGAGCGTATCTTGTGCAGTTACAGCCGTGTCGATTCACAATCCGTTCGCAGGGGATTGTTGAGCACTGAGCAATATCATGAACTTGCAGCAGCCTGTATGGAACTTGGCAAAGCTCCTATCTATATTGACGATACCGCCGGACTGACGCCGCTGGAACTGCGGGCAAAGGCAAGAAGGCTTAAAAGCCGCCATAAAATAGAAGCTATATTCATTGATTATCTGCAATTGATGAATATAGGGACAGGGCGCAGCGAGAGCCGTCAGCAGGAAATCACTACTATTTCACGATATATCAAGGCTCTGGCACGTGAACTGAATATACCGGTGGTGGTGCTAAGTCAGTTGAATCGTGCAGCCGAAAGTCGCGAGGGACACCGGCCTCGAATGAGCGACCTGCGGGAAAGCGGAAGTATCGAACAGGATGCCGACGTTATTATGCTGCTGCACCGTGAAGATTATTATCACAAGGATGAAGAAGGCTATGTGCAAAACGGTGTTGCAGAAGTGATTATCGCCAAACAGCGTAACGGCCCGACAGGAGCAGTCCAGATGCTCTTCCAGGATAAAATCACACGATTCGATTCGCTAAGCAGGCACACAGATGAATCTTTTTAGGAATACGTCTATGAAAAAAATCTTGAGCAGATCGACTACTTTTCTCACTATTTACTTTTTAGCGATGGCAGGATTGGCGAATTCCATTTTGGCTGATGATGCCGGAATCGCAACCTATACCATAAGTGCCGTAAAAGTAACCGGCAATCGCATCGTCAGTGACGCAGCTATTTTAAGCAAAGTACAAAGCCGCGAAGGGCAGATCTTCGATCAGCAGCGAGCCGGGGAGGATTCAAAACGCCTCGCCCAGATCGAAGGCGTAGAATACAGTTATTACAGCACTATTTTTGATAAAAACACCGTGGAGCTTACCTTCGTGGTGACCGAAAAGCAGCCGCTTCGCAGTATAGAGTTTGCGGGCAACAAAAAAATGAAAGATAGGACTCTCCGCAATAAATCCGGCCTTACGGTAGGTGATTATCTTGATCCTGTCTGGGCGCAGGCCGGAAGAGACGCCATCCTCGAACATTACAAGAAAAAAGGTTATGCCTTTGCCGAAGTCGAACTTGATAAAGAAGCTCTGTCCAAAGGCAAGGCTGTATATACGATCACCGAAAGATCGCGGGTTAAAATAAAAGCTGTCAAGTTTCAAGGCAATAAAGCCATTAAGAGCGGCCAATTAGCTCAAGCCGTAAAAACCAAAAAACGCGGATTGCTGTTCTTGAAGGGCTATTACAATGAACTGAAAGTTAGCGGGGACGTTGAAAAGCTGCTGTCTATCTATGACAGGCAGGGCTATCTGAATGCCGCTATAAATGCCGATGTCAGATTTTCTTCAAATAACGATAAAGCGACAGTAATATTTGACATAACCGAAGGGCCGCTTTATATGATCGAAGATGTCACCGTCAGCGGCAATAAATTTTTCACTGATACGCAGTTGCTGGAACAAATCGAACCTCATAGCGGTATGGTCTATAGTGAGTTGAAAGCCGAACATGCCCGAAAAGATATCCAGGGTCTTTGCCGCGAACAGGGCTTTATCAACGCCGAAGTGACAAAGGTAAGGAGTTTTGTCGGTGAAAATAAGGTTTCATTACGGTTTACGGTCAACGAGGGTGGTCAATTTCGAATCGGCAAAGTGGAAATAACCGGCAACGAACAGGCTCATGATAAGGTTATCCGGCGGGTACTCGATGAATATGACTTCACGCCGGGCAGATGGTATAACGCTAATATCGCGCAAGGTAACGGTGAAGGAGAGCTTGAAACCGATCTTCGTCGAACGATCTATTCCGAATCGGCGATTATCACACCAGCCGGTGACGCCATGGATAAGCGAGACGCCCTTGTTAACGTTATTGAAGGTCAGACAGGTTCTGTTATGCTCGGTGCCGGTATTGGGAGTGACAGCGGCGTTGTCGGCCAGCTTGTTTATGAGCAGCGAAACTTCGACTTAGCTGATGAGCCGGAAAATTTTCACGATTTTATCACCGGCCAAGCATTCAAGGGGGCAGGACAAACTCTGCGAATATCACTTCAGCCCGGTACGGAAGTTTCTCAATACTCTGTAGGCTTCACCGAACCTTATTTTCAGGATAAGCCCGTCTCGATGGATATTGTCGGTTCGAGTTATTGGCGTGGACGGGAAAGTTATGACGAACAGCGGACAAAAGGATTTCTGGGTTTTGAGAAGCGATATAAAAGCAAATGGCGCAACAGCATCGGTTTCCGTGCCGAGAATGTTGATGTGGACAGCATTGGTTTTGATGCGCCGCAGGAGATCAAAGATGTAAGCGGCAATAATTTCCTTGCCGGAGTTCAGTTCGGTATCGGCAAAGACCTGACCAACAACCGTTTCAATCCCAGCGACGGACAAAATTATGCCGCAAGCTATGAACAGGTGGGCGGAGATTTTACCTTTGGGATATTAAGCGCAACGCACCGATGGTACTATACTTTAGGCGAGGATATTCTCGAACGCAAAACTATCCTGGCTACCAAGCTTCAGGCATCCACCATTGTCGGCAGCGCACCACCGTTCGAGAAATTTTACGCCGGCGGTCAGGGAAGCCTGCGAGGCTTTGAATACCGCGGCATCAGCCCAAGGGGACTTCAGACAAATGTCGCCAACCCCGAAAGAAAAGACCCTATCGGAAGCGATTGGCTTTTCCTGGCCAATGCCGAAATAACCGCCCCGCTTGTTGGTGAAAGTTTGCAGCAGTTATTCTTTATCGACAGCGGTATGGTGGAAACTGGTGGATATAGAGCCGCTGTTGGAACGGGCATCCAGATATTGATCCCGCAATGGTTTGGGCCGGTGCCGATGAGGTTTGAATTCGCTTTTCCAATAATGAAAGATGAGGATGACAACACGCGAGTATTTAGTTTCTCGGTCGGAAAACTGTTTTAAATAAAAAATAAAAAAATAAAAAGCAGAAATGAGGTATTTTATGAAACGCAGGAATGTGGCATTAACTGGTATTATCAGCATAATAGTGCTTGCGATAGCTTTGGGAACAAACGGCGCAGAGGCCGAAAAACAGCAGGAGCAAAAAGGCTGTTTAAAAATCGGTGTGGTTAACATACGTTCCCTTTTTGAGAACAGCAAGCGTCACGAAAAATATCAAACAGAAGCGTCTGCCGAACAGAACAGGATCGTCGCCGAACTTGAGCAGCTCGGTAAAGAGATCGATGCCGGAAAAACAGGCTTGAGGGCTTTTAAAGAAGGCAGCGACGATTATATGAACAGCGTCCGCGAGCTTCTTAACAAGCAGGCTAAACTCGAAGCCGAGCAGGAATTCTACAAACAGCGGTTCAAGGAAAATGACAAGGCATGGACCGAAAATTTCTATATCGATATTATGAAGCAGGTCGAAGCGGTCGCAAGCAAAAAAGGCCTTGATCTGGTTCTGGAAAAAGATCAAATACAGCTTCCCGCTGAAAACGCAAATGATCTGATGCTGGCCATCCGCACCCACAAGATTCTCTATTGCGGCGGGTGTATAGATATTACTGGTGACGTTTTGGCGGCATTGGACTCGATGGAGTAACATTGGATGCAAATGACACTGGCACAACTTGCCCGGCACCTAAATGCTGAACTTAGCGGTGACGGTGCAATAACGGTTAGGGGTATAGGCCCGCTTGAAGCGGTTACGGCAGAGCAGGTCACGTTCGTTTCGGACCTGCAGCGTATCAAAGATATTGCGAAAACAAACGCTTGCGCATTGATCGTATCGGAATTTGTTCAAGACGATAAGGCACAGTTGAAAGTTAAGAATGTTTCAGCGGCTATGATCGAAACAATAAACCTTTTCTTTCCTGAACCCAAAGCCGAAGGCGGCATTGACCCAACCGCTAAGATAAGCGAAAAAGCGAGTATCGGTGAAGACGTTAGCATCGGTCCCAACGCGGTTATCGAGGATGGTGTCGAGATCGCAGCGTCAAGCTTCATCGGAGCCGGCTGCTTTATCGGCAAGAACACCAAAATAGGCAAATCTTGTCGAATCGACCATAATGTGGTAATCTATCATGGCTGTGAAATCGGCAGTTTTGTGATAATTCAGGCCAACAGCACCATAGGCGGCACGGGTTTCGGGTATGCTCCTGTTGACGGTATGCCGAAGCTGATTCCGCACGTCGGCAATGTAGTGCTGGATGATTATGTCGAAATTGGCGCAAATTGCTGTGTTGATCGTGCCAAATTTGGCCGGACCCATATCGGAGCCGGTACAAAGATGGATAATCTTGTGCAAATCGGCCACAACGTGCAGATAGGCAAATGCTGTCTTATCGTCAGCGGTGTTGGTATCGGCGGAAGTGCTAAAGTAGGTAACGGCGTTGTGCTGGCCGGTCAAGTAGCCGTCAGCGACCATGTAACACTCGGCGACGGTGTGATGGCTGGAGCAAAGTCTTTGGTTATTCACGATGTCGTCGCCGGAACCGGTGTTTTCGGGATACCGGCTATAGGAAAAAATGAAGCACTGCGGGTGTGGACGGCCAGCAGGAAATTGCCCAAAGTTATTGAGCAGTTACGGCAATTGGAAAGAAGACTAAAAAACCTTGAAGCAAAAAACGATAAAAAATGAAGCCCGGCTTTCGGGCAAAGGACTTTTCAGCGGAACCGATGCAAGACTTACTTTTAAGCCTGCTGCGGCAAACGCTGGAATCGTTTTTGTGCGAACCGACCTCGATAGTCCTGTTCGCATAGGGGCCCTGACCGAAAATATCATCGAACAGGATAGACGCACCGCGCTGCGGAAAGGCGATGTATCTGTTGGGACAGTAGAGCATTGTCTCGCCGCTGTTCGCGCCCTTGATATAGACAATATTATTATCGAAACCGATAGCGACGAAATACCCGGTATGGATTGCAGCAGCGCCGAGTTTTTTCGCGTGCTTAAAAAAGCCAACACAATAGAACAGGACGCCGAGAAAAAACAGCTTGTCATCCGCGAACCTATAACTATCAATAATGGTGATGCCGCGATTTACGCCCTACCTTATGACGGCGACGAAATGAGCATCACCTATGATCTCGATTACGGCGTTCACACCGGTATCGGAAGGCAGATTTTCACTTGCCGCGTAAATCCGGATGTTTTTGAAAAGCATCTGTCCGAAGCGAGGACATTCCTGCTCGAAGCGGAGGCGAAGGCGTTTCAGGCCAGAGGCATCGGGGCACATCTTGGCCCTCGTGACATTCTGGTTATAAATTCAGACGGTCCTATCAAGAACAGCTACCGCTATGAAAACGAATGTGTCCGTCATAAGATAGTTGACCTTATCGGTGATCTTGCGCTTGTGGGAAGAGATGTTGTGGGCCGCATTGTAGCGTATAAAAGCGGCCATGCTCTCAATCAGCAGCTTGCCAAAAAACTTCGCGAAACGGCGATTAAGCAGGAGCGTGTCTCAAAAACCGGTACCGATATTCTGCTCGATATCCGTCGGATCCAAAAAATACTTCCGCATCGCTATCCGTTTCTGCTTGTGGACAAGGTAATAGAGGTTGAAGGCGAACGGAGTATCACCGCTATAAAAAATGTCACCTTCAACGAACAATTCTTTCAGGGACATTTCCCCGGAACGCCCATTATGCCCGGTGTGCTTATTGTCGAGGCAATGGCACAGACTTCGGGCTTATTGTTTGCGCAAAAGCTGGAACATACGGGCAAACTGGCTCTTTTGCTTGGTATGGATAAAGTGAAACTGCGTAAAGCTGTTGTGCCGGGCGATCAGTTGACCCTCATAGCCGAAACAGTTCGGCAGCGTCCGCGAACCGCGGTATGTAAATGCAAAGCCATGGTCGGTGACATTATCGCCGCCGAGGCTGAAATTAGTTTCATGCTTGTTGACGATGAAAAAATTTAAATATTTATTTTTTGAGATGAAGATATGATTCAGGTACATCCAACAGCCGTGGTGGACAGCAGTGTTCAGCTCGGAGAAGACGCGATAATAGGCCCTTTCTGTGTAATCGGAAAAGGGACGAAGATAGGAAATAATTGCCGCCTTCAATCCCATGTAACCATAGGTGAGAATATCCAGATAGGCGACAATAACACCTTTTATCCCAATGCCGTTATTGGCTGTACGCCGCAGGTACTCGGTATTGGTGATCGCAAGATCGGCGGACTGATAATCGGCAATAACAATATCTTTCGGGAAAATGTCACCGTACATACGAGTATGCATGAAAACGAAAACACTGTTATCGGTGATCAGAATCTGCTGATGATAGGCGTACATGTCGGGCACGACTGTATTCTTGAAAATAAGATAATTATGAGCAACTTCAGCCAGGTCAGTGGTCATGTCAAAGTCGAAGAAGGCGTGTGGCTCAGCGGTATGGTTCTTATCCACCAATTCAGCACGATAGGCAAATGGTGTTATGCATCCGGCATGAGCGGGATCAATCACGATGTCCCGCCGTTCGTTATAATCAGCGGCCACTATCCGTCGCTTGTCAGAAGCGCTAATAAGCGAGGGCTGGTTCGCGCAGGGATGAACGAGCAGCAGCAGGCGAATGTCTTAAAGGCATATAGAAAACTGTGGCGAAATGAGGGGCCGCTGATAGAAAATGCCAGAAAACTTTCGCAGGAGGATTGGATCGACGAAAATGTGCGGTACCTTGTGGATTCATTGCTTCGCAGCGGGCAACAGCGATACGGACGATATCTCGAACAATTCAGACATTAATGGAGAAAAAAGTGGCAAAGCTGCGTACAGCCGTTATCGGCGCCGGGAAAATGGGGTGCATACATTCCAAAGTTTACAGCCAGATACCTGAAAGCGATTTTGTCGGTGTTGCGGACTGCGATGCCGATGCCGCAAAGAAACTTGCAAAAAGTTTTAAGGTCGATGGTTTTGGCGATTACAAAGAACTTCTCGGAAAAGTCGATGTAGTCACCATATCGACCCCAACAATAACACACTGTGAAATCGCAGAATTTTTCATAACCAACGGCGTTGCCGTGCTGATAGAAAAACCTCTCGCCGCAAGCACCGAAGAAGGACGCCGAATAGTCCAGCTTGCAAAAGAAAATAATGTTGTCGTCGCCGTAGGACATTCAGAACGCTGTAACCCCATTGTGCAGGCAATGAAACGGCTCGACATTGAACCAAAATTCATCGAAGCGCATCGCATCAGCCCATACCCTTTCCGCTCAATGGATATCGGAGTTGTGCTCGATGTGATGATCCACGATATTGATATTATTCTTTCGCTTGCGGGCGGTAAAGTTACGCGAGTCGAGGCCGTAGGCGTAAACGTCATTGAAGATAAGGAAGATATATGCAATGCTCGGATTTATTTTGATAACGGCTGTATAGCCAATGTCACCGCTTCGCGTCTTGCGATCAAGACCGAGCGAAAGGTACGAGTCTTCTCTCGACAGGCATATCTTAGTCTCGATTATTTCAAAAAGACAGGGACGGTCATAAAAGCCGATCCGAATATCGACCTCGTTGAAAAGATCAAAAAACTAAAGAACAGCAACAAGCTGAACCTCTTGACTACCAACTGGGCGGAAATGCTCCATATAGAAAAACTCGATATCGATGACAAAGAGCCTCTTCGAGTTGAGCAGGAATCGTTCCTGCAAGCCGTAATGGATAAGGCTAAACATCCAGAAGTTACTGCTCAGGACGGCCTTGCCGCGATGGAGTGCGCCGAGATGATAATCGAATCCATAAAACAGCATAAATGGGAATAATCTTTCCAGCATAGTGGGAGTTTTTTTATGAGCAGGATAGGTTTTATAGGCGCCGGCAACATGGCCGAAGCTCTCATCCGGGGGATTATCAATTCCGGACTTGTCAAACCCGCCGATATTTTGATAAGCGATTTGCAAACCGAGCGGCTTGATGAACTGTGTGCCAAATACAGTGTAAGTCGTACCGAAAACAACGGGCTGCTGGCTGGGCAAGTCGATACCCTAATCCTTAGCGTCAAACCGCAGAATTTTAGCGATGTGCTGAAAGAAATAGCCATCGCGATAAAGGAAGGGACGCTGCTTGTCAGTATCGCCGCTGGTATAAAAATTAAAAAAATTACCGATTCGCTCGGTAATGTGGCGGTGGTTCGCGTAATGCCGAATACACCGGCATTGATAGGTGAAGGGATGTCGGCCTTATTCGCAAACAAAAAGGCAAAAGAGAAGTTAGACGGGGCGCAAAAGATATTTGACGCGGTTGGAAAGACAGTGATTGTTGAAAATGAAGAATTGATGGATGCCGTCACAGCGGTAAGCGGCAGTGGACCGGCATATTTCTTTTTGATGGCCGAGGAGATGATTAAAGCTGGTATCGAACTTGGATTGACACCACAGCAGGCAGCCGAGCTTGTCCTGCAAACCGCTAAGGGAGCGGCAATGCTTGCCATAGAAAAAAAACAAACCGAATCTGTCGCGGATTTAAGAAAGAAAGTGACCTCCCCCGGCGGCACGACCGAAGCGGCTTTGAAGGTTTTGGAGGAGTGCGATTTTGGTAACGCAATGCGATCAGCTGTAAAAAAAGCCGCAGACAAAAGCAGAGAATTAAGCAGGTAGGAAATTTAATCTGTTGAAAACTTTAGATGTAATTTAACGTAATAAAACATGAGATTTTTGTTATAATTGTGCCTGAACAATTTAGGAGATATGTGAATGTGTGATAAATGCGGCTGCGGCCAGACGGAAAAGAATTTCGAGGAACAGGTAAGAGAGGTTATTGAGTCGGTTCGTCCGGCTTTGCAGGATCATGGTGGCGATGTCGAGTTGATTTCCACCGATGATAAAAATAATGTGAACGTTCGGCTCCAAGGCGCCTGCAAGGGCTGTCCGGGCGCAAAAATGACGATGAAAATGGGCATCGAGCGGATTTTGAAAGAGAAAGTGCCGCAGGTCAACACTGTAACCGCAGTCGATTAGTCGACTGTAAAAATTGCATAAGATTATGATTTTCCCACATAAGATCGTATATTTTTCAAATATGGTTTTTGAATAACACTTTTTTCAGTAATTATCGCCGTAATCAAGTTGCCATCTGTTACATCGAATGCCGGATTATACGCCATCGTACCGGCTGGTGCAAGCGGCGTGCCCTTAACGGAAGTTATCTCGGCAGGGTCGCGCTGCTCGACCGGAATCTGTTCTCCGCTTTCTATCGAAAGGTCAAAGGTGCTCGACGGCGCGGCGATATAGAATGGCAAACCATGTTCCTTCGCCAGTACCGCGAGCGGATAGGTCCCAATCTTATTGGCTGTGTCGCCATTAGCCGCAATGCGGTCGGCGCCGGTTAAACAAGCGTCAATCATCTTATTCTTCATCAGCCAGCCGGCCATATTATCACAAATAAGTATCGTCTCAATGCCTGCCTGCTGCAATTCCCATGCCGTCAGTCTCGCGCCCTGCAATAGCGGCCGCGTCTCATCGACATACACCTTAAATTTCCTGCCTTTTTTATGCGCTTCGTAAAGAACCGACAGCGCAGTCCCCTGCCCCGCTGTCGCAAGCGCGCCCGCGTTACAGTGCGTCAGTATCGCAGAACCGGCCTTTATAAAATGCTCACCGTTCTGGCCTATTTTTTTGCACATCTCGATATCTTCGGCACAGATTCTATCCGCTTCCTCAAGCAATGCTTTCCTTAAATCATTCAAAGCCGCGCCCAAATTTTGCGCAAGAAATTTTTCAGCGGCGTTTTTCATCCGGTCGAGTGCCCAAAATAGATTTACAGCTGTCGGCCTGCTTTTAGCCAGAGATTCGCAAGTTTCCTGTATCACTTTCCGCCATAAGGAGATGTCACTATCTTTTGAAATATGCCGCAGAGTAATAACTGGGCTGTATGCCGCCGCTACGCCGATAGCCGGAGCGCCGCGGACGGCGAGTGTCTTAATGGCATCGAATAGCTGCTCTATTTGAGTGACTTTAATAGTGACAAATTCGGCTGGCAGCTTCCTTTGGTCGATCAGTTCCAAAAATCCGTCTATGCCGCCTTGCCATCTTACCGCTCTTATATTCATTATTATGCCTTTTTGCGTTTGCGGGCAGTTTTTTTTGCCGGCTTCAGTTTATCTCCCAGTTTCACACTAAGGTATTTGGCTGTATAGCTTTCTTCGTTTTCGATTATCTCTTCCGGAGAACCCGTGGCGACAATCCGTCCGCCGCCGTCGCCGCCTTCAGGACCAAGATCGATTATATAATCAGCCATTTTGATAACATCGAGATTGTGCTCAATAACGATTACCGTATTGCCCATATCGACAAGCCGCTGCAAAACGTCCATAAGATTGTGAATGTCGGCAAAGTGCAGGCCGGTGGTCGGCTCATCAAGCAGATAAAGCGTATGGCCGGTGGCGGCTTTGCCAAGTTCAGAGGCAAGCTTTACACGCTGAGCCTCACCGCCGGACAGAGTGGTCGAGGCCTGCCCCAACTGCATATACCCCAAACCGACATCGCAAAGAGTTTTCAGGAATGCCACTATCTTTGGGAAATTCGCAAAGAACTTGACCGCCTCGGCGATCCTCATCTCCAATACGTCAGCAATGTTCTTTCCTTTATAAGTTACCTGAAGCGTTGCCGGGTTATAGCGTGTCCCCTTACACTGTTCACAGCGGACATAAACATCGGGCAAAAAGTGCATCTCGATCTTCTTTGTCCCCTGCCCGCTGCAGTATTCACAGCGTCCGCCCTTGACGTTAAAGCTGAATCGACCCGGCTTATAGCCGCGAATCTTGGCCTCGCGCGTCATGCTAAACAATTTTCTTATCAGATCAAAAACACCCGTATAAGTCGCCGGATTGCTTCGGGGAGTCTTGCCAATGGGACTTTGGTCTATCTCGATAACCTTGTCAACATGATGATATCCGAGTATCTTTTTGTACTTACCGGGGATGTCACGCGATTCGTAAAGCCGCCTTTTCAGCGCACGCAGGAGTATCATTGTCACCAGCGAACTTTTGCCGGAACCGGAAACGCCGGTTACGCAGGTAAAGACCCCTACTGGAAACTTGACGTCGATTTCCTTTAGATTATTTTCGGCTGCGCCTTTTATCTCGATGCAGTTTCGCAGATTATACTTGCGGCGGATTTGTGGCAGAGCGATGGATTTTTTTCCTGAGAGATAATCGCCGGTAAGCGATCGCTCGCATTCCAATATGTCTTTTAATATACCCTGCGCGACAAGTTCGCCGCCATTTGCGCCTGCGGCTGGGCCGATATCGATGATGTGGTCAGCTGCGCGAATGATGTCTTCGTCATGCTCGACAACAAGAACGCTGTTGCCGATAGAAGTCAGCCGCTTGAGTATCCCCAATAGACGGTTATTGTCACGATTATGTAAACCAATTGTCGGTTCATCAAGAACATAGCAGACGCCGACAAGCCCGCTTCCAACCTGTGTCGCCAATCTTATCCGCTGCGCCTCGCCGCCCGAAAGCGTCCCGCTTTTCCTGTCGAGGGTAAGATAACCCAACCCGACATCGAACATAAATTTTAGACGAGCTTTTATCTCTTTGACGATCTGCTCGGCTATGATGGTTCTTTCCTTATTCAGCTTCAGTTGATCAAAGAAGGCCTGCGCCGCTTCTATACTGAAAGCCGCAAGCTGTCTGATATTCATATCGCCGACGGTTACTGCAAGAGCCTCTTGGCGGAGTCTTCCCCCGCCGCATTCCTGACACGGCTGTTCGGAAAGATAGCTGTGCAGGCGAGCCTTGACAAATTCGCTGGTCGTGCTCTGCCATCGCCGCATTATGTTAGGAATAACTCCTTCGAAAGAAAGACCGTATTTTGTTCCATCCTCTTCGGTTGTTCCGTACATCAGCACGCGGCGAACATCCTCGGGTATCTGCTCGAACGGAATACTTTTACTGATGCCCATATTGCGGCAGAAACGCTTGATAAGGCGGTTATAGAAGATATTCATCCTCTTGCCGCCCTTCCGCCATGCGCTGATGGCTCCGCTCTCAAGCGAAACAGTTTTATCCGGCACGATAAGGTCGGGGTCGAACTCAAGTATCGTTCCAAGCCCATCGCAGCTCTTGCACGCTCCGTAGGGACTATTGAAACTGAAAAGCCGCGGTGACAATTCTTCAAGGCTCGCCTCCGGATGAACGGAGCACGCGAATCTTTCACTGTAAACCGCCTCCTGCCAGTCGCCATTGCCGCCGTTATTCTTGTCGCTGCCGGTATCCTGAAACAGGATAAGCACAACGCCGCCGGAAAGCTTCAAAGCCGTCTCAATTGAGTCACCGAGGCGAATGTGTATTTCGGGCTTTACTATGAGCCGATCAACAACAGCGGCGATATCATGCTTTTTATTTTTATCCAGTTTCGGCGCGTTTCGAAGATCATAAATATGACCGTCGATACGGGCACGAACGAAACCTTCTCGCTGGATATGGGCAATAATATCCCTGTGTTCGCCTTTCTTGCCGCGTACCAAAGGCGCGCAAACCTGTATCTTTGTTTCTTCGGGAAACGCCATTACCGATTCGACTATCTGTGAGGGATGTTGGCTGCTTATTTCTTTGCCGCATATCCAGCAGTGCGGCTGACCGGCACGGGCAAAGAGCAAACGAAGATAATCATAAATCTCGGTTGTCGTCGCCACGGTCGAACGCGGATTGCTCGATGCGCTTCGCTGTTCGATAGCGATGGTCGGCGGCAGACCGGTTATCTCTCCCACAGCCGGTTTTTGCATCTGTTCGAGAAACTGGCGGGCATACGTGCTTAGCGATTCGACATACTTTCGCCGCCCTTCGGCGAAAATAGTGTCGAAAGCCAGCGAACTTTTGCCTGACCCGCTGATACCGGTTATGACGACCAGCTTGTCGCGAGGAATCGCAAGGTCGATATTCTTGAGGTTGTGCTCCGCAGCAGCGACTATGTTAATGGTCTTTTCCATCCCTTGCTTGCTCTATATTAAAGTATTACAGTTCAAAATTTCAACAAAAATCCAAACTTATCAGTTTAACATATAGCACCGGCAAAATAAAATGTTTTTAGGAATTGTTTATTGGTGGGGTTGAGCCCCCACCCGGCTGACTGGATACCCGCCTGCCGGAACCAACCCGGCAGGCACACATATCCGTAAACAGCCTGAAGGCGAAAAAATATACCGAATAACCAAATGAGTAAACAAAGCCCTCTTTTTTTATAAGAGGGCTTTATCTTTTGTTATTTTACTGGTTCGCGTCAGATGGCGCCGGGGCGGGAGTTGGCTGTTGTTGCTGATGCTGCATCATCATTTTCTGCTGGATTTGCATAACAGCGCCAAAAATTTCCATCAGGTGCTGTTTTGGCAAAACGATTCTCGTTCCGATCTGTCCATCGGCTATTTTGCCGCCGATGGCTAAACTGCTTTGGGTCGGGTTATTTATGTCAGCGAATATATTCATCCGCATAGGCAGCGGATTTCCGTCGCAGTCGGTTAGCGTCGGCACCATTGCCTGCATCAATCCGATGAACCCGTTCATCAACTTGATGATATTGACGCTGCAAACAAAATCATTGTAAGATGTGTTTCCCAACAGGTCGATGGCAGCTTTGGTTTCGCCCATTGGCACAGCGGAAGCGTCCTTATCGATGAGAGCTTTTATTTCAACCTCGCTGTCGGGACCCATGACAACGTAGAATTTGTCCTCTGAAATAGCCGTCGTGTAAGTAAGATTGCCGCCGTACATTTTTTCCATCATCGCTTGCGTTGGGTCGTTGGGGTCGTCTGAAAGCGGAACAGACAATACCATCTTACCAATAGCTGCGTTTTTGTAGGTTGCGATATTAGGTTTGTATTCAACGTTCATCGGTATGCCCATGGCCGCATAAAAATCTTCAGCAAGGCCGATTGCCTCGTTCGTCGCTTCTTCAAGGGCAGTTTTGTCTTTTATGGCAATGACTTCCTGAAACTTAAACGGGGGCGTCCCTTTGGCATAGGAGAATGAAAAAGCTACCTCATCGCCCATGGCCGGAAGCATTTTATTGGTCAGTTCCTTTATCTTTGTTATTTGCGGCGACAATGAATTGCTGTCTTTGCAATTTTCCATGATGTCGAACATTTTATCGTACATTTTGCTCATCGACGGATAATCCATTTTCATCAATCCATTGACGGCATTGCTGTTATCCAGATAACCTGTATAGGCAAAGCCGTCTTTGGCATTCGGGTCAGCGACCAGCATCTGCGCCAGTTCGCAGCCGTCTTTGGCTCGCAATGTCGTGTCAATTGTAAGAGCCGTCATTTCAGGCGTTATCGCCACTGTCGCCGAATCCACGTCGCCGGCAAATTGCTTGAATGTTTCCATGTACATATTGATATAAAACGCGCCGAATTTCGCCATTGCGCCTCCCTTTGCTGTGGACATATCCTGCTTGGCTTTTTCCATTTGAGCCATAATCATCGGGCTGAATTTATCATACAGCAATGATAAATTAACGTACGCCCAAGCAGGAGCGGTAGCGGATTCAGCGGCCTGCGCAGCGTTGAGTTTTGCAGCCAACGAATTGGAATCGCTTACTGTCAAAGCGGTTTTCATACCAGCCAACTTGTCTTTTTCAGATTCCTTTACCGCCAGAGCATATTTGCCGCCGGCAAATTCGGTCATTGCGAAATGTGAACTGGGCGATGAAAGAATCGTGATCTCGCCTTCGGTTTTACTGAAGTTAGGACTGGTTTTGATGAAATCGGCATAATTAGTTACCGGAATCAGCAGCCCCGCTGTCTGATCGGAAAACCCGACAATCAGGAACGTACCGTTCATTTCGACACCCTTCAGCATGGGATCGCCGGTAATGGCCATCAACTGCTGGTTTACCAGCATGGCGGTGCTGACGGGGGCGACACCGGTGAGATACTGGTCCATTTTGGTCAGCGAGCCGCCCAGATCATTGACGCGGACACAAAATGTGCAATCACCCGGCAGCATTTTCATCAGCGCGTCATCGGCAGCGAAGGTCTTGCCTGTGAGACAAACCATGATAAGGATTGATAGAATGGTAGTTTTAAGAAGTTTCATACGTTTTCCCTTTCAAAATAGAGTCTTTTTTGTATAAGACGCGATTCACTATAAATTCGTTACAAATTTTTAACAAATAAATTTCAAAAAACCTTCTTTGCTCTTAAAGATTTTGCTGGACACAAAAACGTTTCAAAAAATAAACATTTTTTGTATAAATTTTTCATCCTATTTTTTGCTGGGGCACTGGTGTTAAAATGGGTAGTTTGGCCGCTGAAAAACCTGCAAATATGCCGCAAATAACGCTTTTTGGGCAATTTGACCCTGTGTAAAACACTTATTGGGGGCAAAAATTGGCCGAAAACCAGCACTTATAATGGCCAAAATCCCATGCGGCTGTTAAAATAGTTTGACAAAATTACCGAAAAAAGGGTAGAATTAAGTTAGCTGTTTTAACATTTTATTGTCATTATATATTTTAGGAAGTCGAAAAATGAGAAAAACCCCAAAAAAACGAGCGTTTACCATTGTCGAATTACTTGTCGTTATGAGCATTATTATGATCCTTATCAGCCTGCTGGTTCCGTCCCTCAACGCAATAAAACGCTACGCTAAAGGCGTCACCCAGATGGGTCAGTTCCACAACATCGAAAATGCCCTTGAAATGTTCCAGATCGACCATAGCCAATACCCCGATTCAGGTTACGAAGATAGCGATGGCGAACTATATTGTGGGGCAATGAAGTTGTGCGAAGCCCTTATGGGTCAGGATGGTCTGGGCTTCCATCCCGATTCAAAGTTTTATGCCAGTGGTAAGGACGGAACCGGAGCCGGTGCGGTTGACTTGTATTTACCCCAGAATGCCGATATGACTGATCCCGCCAATAGGGCAAACCTGCGAGAAAGGAAAAAATATCTTGAGTCAACAGAAGACAGAATGGAACTGCATAAAATTGATGAATATTTTGCCGCAGGATTCGCTAATAATTGTGCTGTTATAGCTGACGTTTTTAAGAGCAACACTAATTCTATCAACGGCGAAAAAATCGGACTGCCCGTTCTCTATTACAGAGCGGATGCTTCAAATATGGAACATGATCCAAACGGCTTAAGTGCTGCAAGTTGGACAGCTCATTCGAATATCTATGATATATATGACAATCAGGACCTCGTTAGCTTGTTTGAATCTGAAACTCCTGACGGCCTAACACAAATTGATAATCAACTATATAACCCCGATGTCTTTTACAAAGTAACTCTCGACAAAAAAGCAAACACTATCGATGGTTTTAATCAGCCTTACCGCAAGGATAGCTATATCCTCATCAGCGCAGGTTTCGATGGTTTATACGGCACACGGGATGATATCACCAATTTTAAGGACTAAACGCCTTTTATTGTGCCTCTATAGTTTTTAGCCAGTTCTGAGCGAAGACCGCAAGATCGGCGAAATTGACGATATTATTCGGCATCAGATCGAAGGAGTCGTCCCATTCCGGCTGGCTTGAATCGGTCAGCCACACGGCAGTGAGTTGAGCCAAATCCAAACTATCCACTCGGCAGTCCAATCCGAAATCTCCTGCCATCGGTAGCAAACCAACGTCGCCGATAACCTCGATGTTATCAATGCCCCAATACCATTCCCAATTAGCGTCATAATAATGCCAGCGAATACGAACGTTTGGCTGATCATTGACATCAACAAGGGAACTTATGTTCGCAATAACATTTCCGAATGTCGGAATACCTGTGTATTGCAGTATTCTTTGCCAGTGACCGTTATTTACACTGACATCGACATCACATTTCTCCGTGCTGTATCGATTAAAATAATGGGAAAATTTAAGCTTAAGGTTCGAAACGCTGGTGCAATCAATCACCGGAGTAATAAGCACCTCATTCATATCAACCTGACCGGCCCAGTCGCTGTCAACGATGCAAAACTTGCCAGTCCAATATGAACCTATAGGTCGGTTTTTTGGATTGTCAGTCATCCACGTCTTGCCGTCACCGTATCCATCTACTACGGTCCACTCAGCGGGTATCCCCCCTTCAAAGTCTTCGCTGAGCAGTGTTTGCGGTTCGGTTTGCGGCTCTACGGAAATGGTAACAGTTGCAATATTGGATGGTCCGCCTGCGGGCGGTGTTCCGCTGTCGTCGGCTGTGAACGTAAAAACGTCATTGCCGTCATAATATACACATGGCGTATAGACTACCGCGTCGGCGGCCAGTTCATACGGTACGGCTTCGATGATACTGCCGGTATTGGCATCAGCAAGGCTGCCATGCAAGGGCAGCGATTCTATTATATAGGTAAGAAAGCCCGGCTGGTTGGGCAAGCCTTCATCTTCAGCTTCGAGTGTAATTGTCATCGGCGTATCCTGACTGGTCTGGACGTTTCCATCAAAAGCGGTCGGCGGAGTGGGGATAACAACAACATCGAACGACATTGCTGCACCTGTACCGCTTATATCTTCTATAGATAATCCCGAAGAGCTGCCGTCCCACCAAAACGCATTCGGTGCGGTAATGTCACTGAACGAGTTGTTATAAGCTTCACCAAACAGGTCGGTGCTGTCGCCATAATTACTGCCATTTTCGAGATCAAAATCGTTGTCCGCCTGTTCCAGCGAAACCATATAATGCAAAGTTGGGGTCATCTGTTCATTGTCGTTGTCACCATCTTTATCAATGTGCCAGATAGCAAGCCCTTCGTCCGGACAGTAAGACCACCTGCCGGTACGTAAAATAGACTCTATCAAAAAAAACTCCCTGTCATTGCCCGAGTTTACATAGCGGTACATCTCAAAACCATTGGATACCGCGTTATATAATCCGCCTATTCCGTAGATATCGATGGCTGTCTGCCAGCCGCAAAAATCTCTTAAATATGGATTGGGCGGAACTGGGTTTGTATTGCTGCCGCCCGATGACATCAAGCAGAAATTTCCTAAACCTTTCGACTCATAGCCGTAGTCATACATATCCGGCCAATCGCAGATCATATGCCCATTTTCGTGACAGAATGCCCTTAGCCCCAGAGAAGTGCCTATGTTGGTGATTTGATAATCTCCACTTTTCACACCATCGGCTGTAAAGCTATACATGCTGCTCTTATGCGGCCACAGCCCCTCGGACCAGGCGTTATCTACCGCCCCTGCATAAAAAGCGTTTATAGCAAGTATGTAATTGCCGCTGTCAACGCTTAAGGTTGAAAAATCAAAACCGGACGCTTCCAGTGCATTCAGTGCTTCCAGTATCAGTTCGCGTGCTCTTACACCAATAGCGATATTCTCGTCTGTATAGTAATCTTTATTATGCAGAGCAGTATAATAGTCTGTGACATAGTTGGTGTATTCCAGATTTCCATTGGATATGTCATAAAAGAAGTCATACACGGAACCGTTATTGCTGTAACCGGTGTAACCGGGCTGATTGACATAATTTTGGATTTCGCTTCTGGAAATTGTATTCGGCTCATCTGGAAAATCTATCAACAATGTCAAACCATATATTTGTGTATTTATTAAGACAGCGAGAAATTCGGCAAGTATTTGTGTTTCTGCGCCTGCTTCATCGCCGGGCATCGCAGCAGGCGGTTGTTCCAGCAACCGTTTTACTTTCAATGCTTTTTGTTTTCTTATATTCACTGGCAGCCGTATATGTTTTTGCCGTCCCTTGGGCTCTTTGTATTCAGCTTTATCGTGCTTGTAAATTTCACCTGTGGAAACAAGCTCGGTGCCGTCATTGGACAGACCGGCATAACAAATCCAGCGATTTTTTTTGTCGCGTACAAGGGTGTACCCCTCCAGGCTTTCGACATGTTGGAAATACTCATCCCCCCACACTCTTACGGTAACATGGGAACCATCTGGCTGTTTGAGTTCAAATTCATCACCCTTATAAGGTGCGGCAAATACGATTGCCGGCAATAAAAGGATGATAAGTAGATAAATACGGCTCCTCATTCTCCTCTCTTGCTAAATTTCAAATTCTAATTCTTTCGGCAGATACCTATCGATATTCGCCTAATCATCTCCGATTTGACTATTTTGTCAACAAAATTTAGCTTTTATTGGGTCAATTTTTTTACTGCCCCAGCTTTCGCCGCTGGGAGGGAAGCAGTTTGGATGGGTCTATTTTTTCGATTCTTTCCTGCGGCTGGGGTGTTTTAGCAGCCAAAGCATCCTGTGCGGCTTGTCTCCTTTCCCGCACAGCGGTTCGCAGTTCCGCAAATTCTGTTTCTCCGTAGCCGTAACGCGATAGAGTCTTTATTATCTGATCGTATTGTTCGATTGCAAGCTGCTCTTTTCCGGCTTCTGCGTTGGTGTCGGCTTCGGCGAGTTGGTCGGAAAGTTCATTTTTAAGCCGCGGGGCATACGTCTTTTTAATCATTTGAAAAGATAATTTCGCGTCCTTTATAGCCTCAGCGCGAAACTGGTTTTTAATCTCGTGTCCTTTTACAAGATTGAATAAATCATAATATATCTCCAGCGCCGCGGGGTATTGACTTGCCTGGACATACGCATCGGCCTCTCCGATCATCGAATTTATCTTCGCAGCGTTATCCTTCTCCCATGTATCGCGGGAGACGAACATATAAACCGCAATTACCGCCAGCGCCGCCAGCAGCAGGATAAGCACCGTAATCACAATTTTCTTAGTTATACCGACATGATCGGCTGCGTGTTTTTCTACATCTTCGCCTATCGGCTTCGGCTTAGGTTCGGCTGGTTTGATTATCCGGGGCTTTTTGACATCCTGACTTGCAGCGGGAACGACTGTCGCCTGTCCGCATTCAAAACATCGCACCTTTTTACCGGCCTCAGATTCGTCGGCCCTCATCACCTGTCCGCATTCATGGCATCGAAATTTTATCATTTTATGATTCCTGTAAATCCCGCACTGTTAAAAAATAACCGTTTTTTAACCGCAGTTTGCATTATATAAATCCGGAAAACACCAACTACCAAAATAGCTCTGCTGTGTCAAGGGGAACCGTTAAATCGAACAGCCCCTCAAACACCAGAGTTTAATCTTCTGGGTAGATAAGCTTTATGTTCTTTTCTTTGGCGATTTTGTGCCACAGAGCCGATGGCTTTGCGTTGGTGACAACATAATCGATCTGGTCGATATCGGCTATCTTATATAACGCGGGATTGTCGAATTTGGTACTGTCTCCGACGAAGATAACCTGGCTGGCGCGATTGAGCACCAGCTTGGCAAAACCGACGGTAACGACATCGGCTCCGCTGATACCGGTATCAATAGTAATATCATCTGCACCGGTAAAGGCCTTGAAGCCGCCAAGCTGGCTAATGGCCTGCTCCGCAGCCGGCCCGACCGTATCCATTCGTTCAGGACGGTACTGGCCGCCGACGATAATTATCCTGTGGCCGCTAAACTCGGCAAGCCGCTGCATCAAATACAGCGAATTTACGATAATGGTCAAATCCTTCTTTTCGGCAAGGTGCGGAATGATCTCATAGCAGGTTGAACCTGCTTCGAGATAAATAATGTCACCATCGTTGACAAGACCTGCCGCCAGCTTTCCGACAATTTTCTTAGCCTCTATCCTTCTGGTCTGGCGATAGCGAACCGAAACATTGACCTCGGGGGCGTTCATTATGGCTCCGCCGTAGGTCTTCTTGACTAGATCATGATTTTCCAGGAAACCCAGGTCGCGGCGGATAGTAATTTCTGTCACACCGAGATGATCGGCTGCTTCCTTGACATAAATCCTGCCATTCGAACGGAGTTGGTCGAGGATATAGTTATGTCTTATCTCAGCGGCTACGCCCATTAGCTCTCAAATCCTAAACACTAATTTCTAAATACGAAACAATATCGAACTTTCTAAATTCAAATGAACGAAATGATTATAGCTCTCGAATTGCAGTGTGGTCAATGGCAAAATGTTCTTTTTTGTTCGTTTCTGTTTGCATTGAGTCCAATTTAAGCCGATTAACCATCGGATAGTTATTGTTTCAAACATGATTGTCTGGTATATTATGTCAAAACAGGTAAACAATAATTGCGACGGTTTACCTAAGTCATTGACAAGAAAAAGTTTATGGATTTTTGTATCGAAGATTTGAGAAAAAAGCCTGTCGCATCATTGAAGCAGTTGATCGACGTCAAGATAATCACACTTGATCAGGCAAAAGACTGGCTGCGAACCATTTATGAGATTCGCTTTTTCGAGGAAAAGGTCTTTGACCTTCTCGGCCAGAACATTATAAAAGGTGCATCGCACCTTTACGCCGGCGAAGAAGCCGTGATGGATTACAAGTTCAGCGACGGCACGATAGGTTTTGATTATCTCGATGCAAAGCCGGTTTGCCTTGCGGCAGCGGATGTTCCCCCGCCAATGAGCGAACCGCTGGAGCTTGCAAGCATTCCAAGCGTGGAAACTATTGTACAAGCCGTAAAGTCAGTTATGTAAACTTGAATAGGGAAAAAAATGGCAACAGAAGTTAAATTACCCCAGCTTGGCCAGACCATGGAAGAAGGCACAATAGTTAACTGTCTGGTCAAAGTTGGTGACAAAATAAATAAAGGTACAGTAATCTTTGAGGTTGAGACCGACAAGGCGACGCTTGAAATGGAGTCACCAGCCGAAGGTTATGTAAAGGCGATACTTGCCGAAAACGGACAGACTCTGCCTGTCGGCGATCCGGTGATGATACTTGCCGATGAAAAAACCCAAATACCGCAGGATTACATCGATTCATTAAAAGGCGGCGCGACACCCCCTGCGGTTGTCACTGAAAAACCTGCTGCAACTCCTGCAAAGACGGCTGCCGCACCACAAGCTGCGGCACAGCCGGCTGCTCCTGCTGGGCGCGGGTTCGCGTCACCACGAGCTAAAAAACTGGCTGCCGAAAAAGGTGTTGACCTTGCCGCTGTCAAAGGCACAGGGCCAAACGGCCGGATCGTGGAAAAAGATGTCGCTTCCGCAACAGCGGGCGGCGCGAAACCAGCCGCAAAGCCTGCGAAGGCCTTGCCGGAATCGCAGTACAAACTCGGTGACATTGTCCCGATCAATCGCCTCCAGAGAATAACCGGCCAGAAAATGGTACAATCAAAACGCGAGATACCATGCTTCTATCTGAACGTCAGAGCCGATGTCACCGACCTGGTCGAGTTCATAACGCACCTGAACAAATCCGGCGGCGTCAAAGTTGCGTGCAACGATTTCCTTATCAAGGCTCTGGCGATGGGAATGGAACACTTCCCGATAATGGCGGGACAATTAGACGGTGACAATATCAAAGTCGCCGACAGCATCGGCATCGGCCTTGCTATTGCCGTACCCGATGGTCTTGTCATTCCGATAGTAAAGGGCATCGAGAAAAAGAACCTGCGCCAGGTCGCTATCGCCAGCCAGGAAATCATCGCGAAGACTAAAGCCGGTAAACTCGCCCCAGATGACCTCAGCGGCGGTGTCACCACCTTAAGCAATCTCGGCTCGTTCGGGATAGAATCGTTTATTCCGATCGTTGTCCCCGGCCAGTGCAGCATCTTAGGCGTCGGCATGATAAGCGAAGAATGCATTCCTGAACGCGGGAATATTATGGTCAAGAAGATGATGAGCCTTACGCTTTCGGTTGACCACCGCATCGCCAACGGAGCCTATGCGGCGCAGTACCTTGAATCTGTGAAGGAATTTTTGCAAGACCCGACCAGTTTTGCTTAAAGCAAAATCTGGAGTTTGTAGTTTATAGTTCGTTGTTCGTAGTAAACAGCCGAACAGCCATTTGGATACAGATTCCACTGAAAGCATAAAACAACCGCTGTGGATTCAAACCCACGGCGGTTTTTCTTTTTCGACATTTCGATAAAAATTATCAAAAAATTATCGAAAAAACACTTGATAAAAAGAGAGAGATGATTAGAATTCTTTTTGCTTCAGAAAAAGCTGGTAACTATTTTTAATCGGATAGTATGGAGGTGTTAATGGTTAACTCAATACGAGTCAGGGTTATAAGCATCCTTTTTCTTTCGGGTTTTCTTGTTGGGTGCATGTCGGATGAGGCAAACCGTTTCTATTTAAAACAACAACTTCCTGCAAAAGAAGCTAGTGAAGTTGAAGTCTTACAAGCAGAACCATCCCAGCCGTATATTGTAATTGCAGATTTTCAAGCCAATAACGCAACTATTAGACATATGCAAAAAAGAGCCGCAGAAATAGGAGCGGATGCTGTAATAGTAGTACCTGTTGGCGGGTGGTATTCACCCGACGAAGTTTGGGCAGGTCAGGATAGATATTCAAATACTTATACTCGTTTGATCGCAACAGCAATAAAATATAAAAATTAACTGAAGGAGAGGAATTTATGAGAACAATATTTTTGCTTGGTGTTTCGGTTTTTATTTTAATGTTACTTGGTTGTGCCTCTGTAACTGTAACAAAAACAGCGAAGGGGTATTATCCTCCAGCAGATGCCGATGAGATTGAAATTTTAGTGACTGTTCCAGATCGTACAGTACGCGATTTTGTCGAATTGGCCACAGTTACTACCCAACATTGGTCTACAAAGGAAACTGCAAAAATGCACAATTCTTTAAGATCAAAATGTGCTCCTTTGGGAGCGGATGCTGTAATTCTTGGATCTTCTGGTATTGACTATGATGGATACTATTGGGCTAACGGAGTTGCAATTCGCTATGTCGAGGGTATTCCAACCGAAAATAACTCTGCGAAACCAACAAGCGAAAATACTGGCAAAAAAATCAAGGGTTATCAGACTGCTGGAAAAGACGCGAGCGGCAAGCCTATTGTTGTTCCGGTTTATGAATAAGGCCTGAACATTTTCGTTGAAAACAAACGGCGGTTGCGGAAAAATCCACAGCCGCCGTTTTTTTTATTACTGTTTCATCAACGGTAAACTTCTTTAGTTCAGGTCGGCATCTTTCCAGTATTTCGCGCCTGTCACCGTAGCCTGCAATGCAAGCCCTGATTCCGTCATGGAATACACCTCAATATCAGTTCCTATGGCCCCTTCTGCTTCCAAAGCTCCGCCGGATTCGCCTGCCTTAGCCGCGGCATCGGCATGACCGCCGAACTCCCATCCGCTGGTGACAAATTGATTAAGGACATTGTCCGACTTAAAAATAAATACCTGCCTGTAATCTTTCGCGCCTATCCCGAGCCCAAGACCGCCCAATCCCATTTTCATATAAGTCCTTTGACCGGTCGCGTTATTGACTACGACACCGTAGCCGCCGCCGACGCTCGCGAAAATCACATTGACGTTACCATTGGCGAAGACTCCGTAACCGACTGCTTTTTCGACTTTAGCCTGTGCGGCTGAATCCTGCGCATAAAGTTTTTGAAGGGTTTCGGTTTCCATATCACCGATAAGTTTTTGTCTTTCGACAATCGAAAGCGATTTGTCCGGTCCGCATCCGGAAACGAAAACCAAAATCGTGAAAAGGCCCAGAATGGAAATAAGTGTTATCTTCATTTTTGTTCCCCTTTAATCAACCAACATTTCTTTTATTAAACACATAGCTACACAGCCAAACTTTTAATTAGTCACATAATATCGAATTAATGGACAATTTCAATATATTTGCAATATAGGATTATCCCCTTTTTACCTTCAGCAAATTGCTCTGTAAAAATTACCTCGGTTGCATCGCAACAATTTCCGAAATGGCGTTAACTGATTTTTAGCTTTCAAAATTCCCTAAAAAATGTACAATTGCCCTCTTCATACTTCAAAGGATAGTGGTTGGGGCAATAGTGAAAAAACTGATCGGCCATATTAGTTATGCAATGACAGCAAGAGCGTACAGCTTCCTGATGTTAGCGGCGCTGGTCTTTACCGTCGCGGTAAAACTTTACCACGCCCTGCGAACGAATATGCTTGCTGAATACCCAGCGTGGATACTATCGGACGTAGCATTCGTGTTAACTGTCGAGATGATTATTGCTTTTATATACTGCCGCTGGCCGAGGCGCACGGCTTTTCGCATTGCCACATTAGCCGCTGCCCTGTTCTGCACATGGTCGATAATGAACGCTGGCTGGGTGATCCGCACCGGAACACAGATACTGCCAAGCGTCCTGCTGCCGCTGTTTCGCGACCCGGTAAACACACTGTCAATAATCGGAATAAACCTGGTCAAGATGCCGCTTGCCGCTGTATTGCTGCTCGCTCCGTCAGCGGTTCTATTGGGTTATTTTTTCTGGATACTAAGCCACGGAACATGCCCGCGATACGAGCATAAAGCTTTTATGAAGAAAACCATCGTCGCGGTTATCATTATCGCTGTCGCCATCACAGGTAAAGGTATTGCCGCCATACTGCAAGCAGAACAGCGGATAAACACCGCTATGCAGTTCAATGCTCAACTTGAAGCTATCCAGCACATGTTCTTTAACGGCGAAAGGAAATTTAACGATGATTTCACACCCGCAAGACATTTGCCATATTATGATGAAATATCCATCAACGCCGAAAAAACAAAGCCGCTCAACCTTGTTATTATAGTTCTCGAAGGCATCCAATTTTCAAAAACATCTCTGGCTGAAGATAATGAAAACACACCCTTTATACAATATATGGCCGAAAACGGAATCAGCTTCACCCAGATGCGTTCGACCCTTACTCATACGACCAAAGCACTCTTCGCCATGCTTACCGGCAAATACCCTTCCGTTTCGCAGGATATCGCCGAAACCGTCCCGGCGACAAAACCTTACGCCAGCCTGATAACCATCTTAAAACAAGCCCTCGGCGCAAGGACGGCATTCTTCCAGACGCCCAAAGGTTCTTTCGAGGCACGTCCGGGGCTGGTGCATAATCTGGGTTTCGATAAATTCTGGTCGCGGGAGGATATCAACGACCCGAATACGTTTGTCGGATATTTCAGTGCCGATGAATTCACCATGATAGAACCTGTCTTCGATTGGATAGACAGCGGGAAAGAACCGTTCGTTACGGTAATGATGTTATCGGTCAGCCACGACCCCTATGAAGTGCCGACGTGGTTTGCGCAGCCAGCGAAAGAGCCTCTGCAGAAATACATCCAGACTATTAACTATACAGATTCTTTTCTTGCCGCGGTGGATGGGGAACTGGAAAAGCGAGGATTAAAGAAAAACACTGTTTTTTGCATTGTCGGCGACCATGGCGAGGCCTTTGGTGAACACGGTATGCTCGGCCACGAAAGGATATGTTTTGAAGAGACCCTGCGCATCCCCTGGATAATAACCGCACCGTCAATAACAGCCGGTCAGAAAATCGATACCTCTGTCAGTTCCATCGACTTTTGCCCAACGCTGCTCGCTCTTTTCGGCATTGACGTCAACAATCCGCTGTTTGACGGCTGGAACGTTCTTGATAATTCAGGGGAACGCAAGGTCTTTTTTTCCGGCTGGAATGAGCAAAGCCCCGCCGGTTTTATTGCCGCTGACAGCAAATATATTTATAATCCCACCATCCGTAAAGTCTGCTTTTACAACCTATTGCGCGACCCTGGTGAACTGAAGCCGGTCTTTTTAACCAATGCCGATGACAATATTAAAAAACAGATAGAAGATTGGCGGCGGGCAAGTATATTCCATATTGACCAGCCTGAAAAAGGTCAGATGGTTCTCTTTGGGCAATGGCTCTGCGAATGGTCCAACCGAATTACCAGCGCAAAATACCAAACTGACGATAGGCAATTATCGGAATAGGCGATGTTTATTCTAAACACACGATGTTGTTTTTTTTCAACATCAGCCAAAAGCTATTTCTATAAGGAAAATGCTTGATTTTCGCGGTTTTCAGTATTAAAAAGGCATCAGGCGTTTATCTGAATCAACACGCTGGTAAAATCCATAACTTTTGACAATAAATACACTTGTAATCCCCACGCCGCAAGCTTTTTATATTACCGGACTTACGAACCACTATGCCGCCGCTGCCAAAAGTTAATTTTATCTGGCACGCCCTTTGCTCATATGTATCACACGCTCATAAAGGCGATCGGTTGGGCGGACGTCCTAACAATTACAATTGGAGGAGGATGGTTCCGCCCATGGACACTGCAAGGCCGCGTAGGGTCTTGTTAAATATAAAGAAAGAAGGAACCTGCCCGGAGGAGGGGTGGTTCCTTCTTTCGTTTTAAATTCCAATTATCGCATTGGAAGCCCACGTCGCGAAAGTGTATAATCCCCGGAATGCAAAAGGATATCTACCGAATAATTGACGCTAATTTCAATCGGGCGAGGGAAGCGGCTCGTGTGATGGAGGAATTCTGCCGGTTTGTGCTCGATGATGGTCGGCTGTCTTCACGGGCGAAAGGGTTGCGCCATCGGCTGTGTGTGCTGGTAGGCAAGTTAAATTACGCAAATCTTGTCGCCAGCCGCGATACGGTCGGTGATGTCGGCGTTGGGCTTGAGATAAAAGAACAGCTTGGCCGTAAGGATACTTACGACTGCTTTGTTGCGGCTGCGAGGCGGTTCGGGGAGGCTGTTCGTGTGCTGGCCGAAATGACGCAGATAGTTGAGCCAGCTATCAGCGGCCAGATAGAGCAGCTTCGCTATGAACTTTACACGCTGGAAAAGGACACCGCTGCGACAGCAAATACCCAGCAGCGATTTAAAACCGTCAGCCTGTATGTTCTTATCAGTTCAAGCAAGCCCGAAGAAGTTTTGGGGTTGGCCGAAGAATGTATCGCAGGGGGCGCGGATTGTCTTCAACTGCGGGCAAAGGATATTGACGACGCGAGCCTTTTGACGCTTGCGTGCGATTTTGCCAGCCTGTGCAGAAGCAAAAACGTGATAAGCATTATTAACGACCGAGCCGATATCGCCCTGCTTAGCGGAGCAGATGGCGTGCATTTGGGTCAGGGCGATTTGCCGCTGGCAGCGGTGGAGAATATCCAGTCACGTCCACTAATAACGGGTTTAAGCACTCATAACGCTGACGAACTCGAAGCGGCTTGCCTGTCGAGGCCAACTTATGCCGCGGCTGGTGCGGTTTTTGCCAGCCCGACAAAACCACAGGTTGAGACTGCAGGGCTTGAGTATCTTCGCCGGGCTGTCACCCGACTTAGGGAGAGCGGGGTTTACAGTGTCGCTATAGGAGGGGTAACTATTGAGAATGTAGAGAGTGTCGCCAATACAGGCGTTGACGCGATAGCGGTGGGTTCGGCGATAACCAATCAGCCGCAGCAAAAATGCCAATCGCTGAAGAAAAATTTCCTGCGGGCAAAAAAAGCGGCTGACTGATTTGGCAGTTGGCGGTTTTGATGTTAGACTTTTACTGGATGAGAAAAGATAAAAAAAGCTGACCAGAAAAATAAAATAAACTGACATTTTCTCTCTCCTCCTCAACCGGGGAGACGCGAGGCCGATTGAACAAAATTCGGGGGGCCAGCGTCTCCCACTTTTTTTGCGCTGCGGCAAACACCCTATATCTTCCTATACGAAAAATGCCGATAGCCTCTGTGCGCAAATAACCCTTTTTATAATCCCAAACGGAATTTCCGCGGTCTGTTATGTACGGCTTATCCACAGGCTGATATAATTTCCAAGGGAAAATCTTTGTGGGCTTGATTGGGGCAATAAGCAAATTCCTCAAAACTCACACAGACCGGCAAAACACAATTTGCTTAAAAATTGCCCTAACTGCTTATAAAAACTGGTTTTATACAATTTACTCTGATGTTTTTGGCAATGTTAAACGCTCCGTTTGCTTGCCTGTACCGCGGCAATAGAACAAGACTTTTAAAGATAAGAAAAGACCGTATCGCACCAACAGTGTGTTTTCAACAGGTTATCCACAAAATAGGGATAAAAATGCAGCAGCAACATAGTGCAAAAAAAAGACTTCAGCGATGTATCTGGATTTCGCTAAAAGCATTATTATACAGATTGCCGCGGCCTAACGACAAGGCCTCGCAATAACCTGAAAAACGAGATTTTGCCGTCACAGGCAGGAGAAAAAAATAAATGCAGAATAAATTGAAGGCCAAACTACAGGATAAAACGAATTTTGTTGTCTTTGCCGAGCTTACCGGCGGGCCTGGATTCAACATCGCACCCATCAGTAAATTCTTCAAAGCCTATAAAGAAAATAAAAATGAGCTTCCGGCTGGCTTTGACTTTGCGGTCGTGACCGCACCGCAGAATCCCGGCGGCGTTGCCAATATCGAGCCGGTGGATATTCTTGTACAGGCAAAGCTTGAGGGATGGATGGATGGTTTGGATTTCGTTCCACACGTTAGCTGCAAGGATCATAACACCGATGCCATCGTCAGCAGTATGATGACTTTTAAGAGGCTGGGCGTAAATAGCGTTCTGGCATTGACGGGCGATAAACCGGCTGCGTCAAGGGGCGTCTTTGAGGTTGAATCGATCGGGTTGGTAAAGCTGATAAGTAATATGAACAACGCCGAATACATTAAGGCAAAGACCGATGCTCTCGACAAGGTTCATCAGTTCTTCATCGGCGCGGCTGTCAGCCCATTCAAATACACCGAAAGCTCGCAGATGCAGCAGTATTACAAGATGGAAAAGAAAATCAAAAGCGGTGCGGGCTTTTTGATAACACAGGTGGGATGGGACTGGAAAAAGTCACTGGAATTGTTCCGGTATATGAAGGGAAACAATATCGACGTGCCGGTTATCGGCAATGTGTATTTGCTGAGCACTATCACTCCGGCTCCGCGTCTGATGCACGATATCAAGCTGCCGGGCTGTTTTGTCAGCGATGAATTGCTTTCCAAGGTTTATTCTGAAACTGTTGATGACCATATCGAGCGAGCCGCGCAGCAGGTGGCGATGTATAAGGCTATGGGCGCAGCGGGTGTCGATGTCGGCGGGGTGCACGACTGGAAGATGTTCGTAAAACTGCTCAATCGCGCAGCGGAAATCGGTAAAGATTGGGACCAATTCAAAGATAACCTTTGCTGGCCAGCGAAAAATGCGTGGTATCTTTACGATGATGACGGCAAACGCACGCAGCTTTCGGAAAAGAAAAAGAACCTCCACCAGAAATGCTTCAACGCCTTCCACCGTTCGGTGCTCGATTCCGATTACAAAGGTTTCCACGCATTCAAAGCGGTTATGGGAGCTATGGGTGCGAAAAAAGGCAAGGGGTTTGTTTACAGTGGATTTAACGCCGGCGAAAAGGCGATGAAGTATCTTATGTTCGATTGCCAGGAGTGCGGCGATTGTTACTTGCCAGAGAACTTTAGTTACTGTACAATCGGCGGATGTGAGAAAGGGCTTGACAATGCACCTTGCGGCGATTCGACAGTTGACGGATATTGCGGCAATAATCTTGAGCGTGTCTGCATAGGCGAGTTTATCTATGACGCGGCGGCAGCCGAAAAAGGCGGGCTGGCGAAACTGAGAAGCACGATCAATAAGCCGCGAAAAGTTGCCCTTGAACATTCATCGTCGATTTTGAACTATTTATTTGCAAAGGATCACACAATGAAAAACGCGATAATCAATATCGGCGAATCGGTACACGCCTCGATACCAAAGACCGGCATTATAATGAAGGAACTTGCAGATCTGGGCAAAGACGCTTACAGCAAGCCTTCGGCGCAGCTTGATTATGTAAAGGCCCTCATCGAATCGCAGGCAGCCGACGGAGCTGATTATATCGCTGTCAACCTCGACGCGTTCGGCGAGAGCAACTTGCAGCTTGCCGTAGATATGATGGTCGAATACACTAAAATGGTTCGCAAATGGGGCGGCGGCGTGCCTATCTGCGTTGACAGCAGTAATGACGATGTACTGAAAGCGGGACTGAAGGAATGGTACGATACCGATGAACCGGTCAAAAAGCCTCTGCTCAACTCGGTCAAGATACATACGATGGATAATATGTTCCCGCTCAAAAAGCATTTCGATTATTCGTTCATTGGACTTTTGGTAAGCGAGGATAAGCCCACAGGCCCAGGCGGTTCGCATTCAGTCGATGAGCTTTATAACCTCGCACGAACCATATTCGATAAGGCGACTGAATACGGCTTCAAGCCCGACGAGATATTTTTCGACTCGACGGTGTTCCCGCTGGCGATTGATATGCCGATGGAACCGGGCGTACCGGGTTATACGTACAGAGCGTTTGAGACTATTAAGAAAATCAAGACCGACCCTGCAATGAAAGGCGTGCATTGTTCGCTGGGCGTAAGCAACTGCGTGCGTGACCTGCCAGCGAGAAAGGTCGGCGTGTGCCGCGCTTATGTGGCCAAGGGTATGGAGTACGGACTTGACGCCGGTATCGTCAACAGCAGCCACCATTACGGTGAGGTCGAGCCGGATGCGGAACTTCTGAAGATGGTCGATGCCTTCGCAAAGATGGACGGCAGCAGCGAACGATTGATGGAAGCAATGCAGCTGATGGGTGACTTCTGCCGAAAAAGCAAAAAACCGGCAAAGTAAAATATAAAATCTCTCTCCTCCTTAAAACAAAAAAAGCCCGTGATTATCGCGGGCTTTTTTGTTGCGACATCCAGTGATTATTTGGCCAGGCCGATATTTTTTAGATGTTTTTTTGATTTTTTCAGCATCAATTGAAACGCCTTGGAAGTGACAGCCTGCGGCTTTCTGTTCAATACTGCGGCAACGTCGGATGTGGTTGTATTCTTAAATACCTTCTTAAGATATTTGATCTCATCTTTATTCCATCGGCCTATTACCAGTTTTTTCTTTTTTGCCATAGTGACAGCTCCTTTCATTGTCATCTCAAATGAAAATAATTATTCGAAGGGTTGCTTTTATGAAATATCAAAGCTGATGTCAAGGGAGGAAATTAAAGAAAAACTCTGGTTCCTTGCTGTTGGTTAACCAGAAACAGGCAACCAGCAACAAGTTTGTCAATTCTTCGGCTCCCTGCACCACTTTTTCTCTTTTTCCTTTTTTTTATCTTTATGCGTCTTTTCAGGCGGAGGCATCTTGCCCCTGGGCAGCTTTGGTTTTTTCTTCTCAGGCATAATGTCACCTTTGATATCAAAGTAATACAGCTTAACTTTTCATCAGTTCCTGACGGATGGAGTCGAGTTTGCCGAAGCATAAAAGTTCGTCGCCGGTTTTGAATCCGGTGTCGGCTGGCGGGTTGGGCATGGTTTCATCATTCCGAATAACAGCAAGCACATTGATATTATGCTCGCGCAATTTCGCTTCGGCGAGTTTTTTGCCCACTATCCAGCTATCTTCACTTACCGAGATACGCGTAACGCCAAAACCGCTGGTCGCAAGTACCAGCTCCTCGCAGCTTACCGGACGCATTATTTTCCTGCCAATGAATCTTTTACGCAGATAACCTGTAATTCGAGATGCGAAATGAATATTGTTTACTATGCGATAAAGGATATAAAGAGCCGTCACGATTATCAGAAGGTTCAGCAGCAGCAGCGCAAATTCCGGTATTTTAAAAGAAACGAACGGTATCTTGAAAGCTTTTGGGCGAAGGGAATTGGCAAACGTGGCTACCATTGTCACCAGCCCGGCATGTCCCAGCACTATCAATACGGAGGCGATTTTCCGCCGCTGGGGATTGCCGGTTATCAGTTCGGCTTCTTTAGTGGTAAAACCGGTCGAAGTGAAGCAGCTAAGTGCCTGAAACTTGGCCAGCGTCCATTCAAGGCCGGTCATCTGAAACGCTATCGCTCCTATGCGGACAACTATGAACGATATTACTAATACCGTAATAAAAAGTACAAGATTCATATTCCATCCCTTAAAAACAATTCTGACGCAAAATCAAATTATATCCACTTTTTTCTGCGAAAAAACAGCAACATACCTATTGTTACGGCTGCCATTAATGCCAGCACCGCTGGGTAGCCCCATTTCTGGTGCAGCTCGGGCATATCGTCAAAGTTCATCCCGTAAACGCCGGCAATAAAAGTCAGCGGTATAAAAATCGTTGCGATAATCGTAAGCACCTTCATAATAGAGTTCATCCGGTTACTCACAACCGACATATAAATATCAAGCATCCCGGTCAGAATATCCCGCATCGTCTCGATAGTATCGATCGTCTGTATTGTATGGTCGTAAAGGTCCCGCAGGAACAGATTCGTCGTCTTGGTTATCATTTTCGATTCATTCTTCTGCATCGAATTTATCACTTCCCGCAAGGGCCACACGCTCTTTCGCAGCATTATAAGTTCGCGTTTAAGCAGGTAAATTCTGCGCTGTATATTATCGTCGGCAGCCTTGACGATTTGTTCTTCAACGGTTTCGATATTTTCGCCAAGCCGTTCGAGTATAGCGAAATAGTTGTCCACCACCGCATCGGTAAGGGCATACGCAAGGTAGTCGGCACCGAGTTTTCGTATCCGCCATTTGGTTTCCTTTATGCGGTAGCGAATATTCTCAAAGACGTCGCCCTCGTGCTCCTGAAAGCTGATAACAAAATTTTTGCCCAGTACGAGGCTGAGGTGTTCGGCTTCGACAAGCTGCGTCTTTTCGTTGAATGTGAGCATTTTCAGAACCAAAAAAATACCGTTGTCGAATTCTTCATATTTGGGCCGCTGATTGGTATCGACGATATCCTCGAGCAAAAGCGGGTGCAGACCGAAAATCTCGCCTATCTTTTCTATCGTCTCAACGTGGCTGATACCGTCGATATTTATCCACGTCACAGCCGGATCGTCCCTGAATCTGGCAAGCTCTTCGACAGAAGTTATCTGTTCAAACTCGCACTTATCGGGATTATAGTTGAGCACGGTTATTTTTGGCGGCCTTACCTCTTTTTCACCAAGATAAACAACCGTTCCAGGCGCTTTGCCGGATGTTTTAGATACCTGAAAATTGAATTTAGCCATATTTTGTCCTCGATTTTAATTTACAACAAATCTCAAAAAAGCATTGTCATTGCGATCGCCGCGAAGCAATCTCTTGTTTTGAAGCAGTAATGAAGATTGCTTCGTCATTTCATTCCTCGCAATGACATTTTATAGATAACCAATGTTCTTATCGACATAAACGGTTTTATCGGTTCACTATTCATGCCGAAGTTCCAATAAAGACCGATAATATAAATGCCGTAATTAAAAAATTTACCGCAATTTTGTGTCAATGCGGTTCTAACCACCCATAAAGCTTCATTTTATATCGCTTTTATTTGCAGCCCGCCAGTGGTTTGCCTGCGATGTACTGAGGATTTTGCTGGCATCAACAAGCATTATATTTCGCAGGTCAGCCGCCATGATTTATTGCCGAAAAACCGGTAAGGAAGTTATAGAGTAAAAATGATTATCGAAAACTTGCTTTATGGCAATGGTTGAAAAAAAAGATGAAAATAAAACATAAACTGCTTCTGAGCTTTATAAGTATTACACTGCTTATAATTCTGGTAGAATATGTGGCATCGATATCCATTCGGAAGGTTCTGTACAAAAACATCGCCAATTCTTCAGTAGCGTTAGCCGCGGGGGCATTAGATAGTATCGACAGAAGTATCTATGGCAAAATAGAGGCTTTTGACAGATTCGCACACAGCTCGGAACTTCACAAAATCCTCACAGAATCGAACCTTGAACTTGAACAGATAGAAAATCCACAGGCTTATATTACAAAACAGGACAGCTTGTGGACATTGCCGCAAGTTCAGCCGATGACACCTTTTATACAAGATATTCTTACCAATAACCTTTCGCAAACCCTGAGAGATGAGCAGGACTTTTATAATAATAAATACAAATACAAAATGATCGGTGAAATTTTTATAACTAATAAATACGGCACAAATGTAGCCATGACCGAAAAAACCACCGATTATTACCAGGCTGACGAACAGTGGTGGCAGCTTGCCAAAGATAAAGATTTATATGTCGGAGACGTCGGTTACGATGAAAGCTCACAGGTTTACTCCATGACCATATGCATAAAAATAAACGACTCGAAGGATAATTTTATAGGTGTGTTGAAAGTCGGATTGAATATAACCGATGTACTCAGCGCCATCGATGAAATAGTGTCAAGGGGAGAAACAGACTTTAAGTTGTTATCCAGGGACAATACCGTTATTTATTCAAACGACGAATATAAATTCGGAGAGGCGTTTCCATCTGCGTTGCTGGAATTTTTAAATAACAGCCACGAGAGAGGATATAGCGACAATAATTACTTTATAGGCATCGACGATCCCAATGAAAAACGCCGTGAGCTTTTTGTTTACGCCGGCTCAAAGGGCTATAGAGATTATAAAGGTCTTGGATGGCATCTGGTCATCGAGCAGGATGAAACTATATTCGCTCCTGTGATAAAATTAAGGAACAATGTATTAAAGCTGTCGTTTATAGTCGCGACACTTGCTATCTTAATCGGATCATTTATTTCAAGATCAATATCGGATTCTCTCGTAAAACTCAAAAACACGGCTATCCAGATCGGTAAAGGCAATTTCGATATACCTGTCGAAGTGACATCACATGACGAGGTCGGCAGTCTGGCCATCGTTTTAAGGAAAATGGTCCATGACCTCAAAAAAACAACCACTTCCGTCACACAGCTCAACAAAGAAATAGATCATCGTAAGAACGCCGAACAAAATCTTCTTTATAACATCAAAACACAAAAGATATTTAACCGGCTGCTCAGTCTTTCACTGGATGATTTGCAGCTAAACGAAATTCTTGATATGAGCCTGACAACCATCCTGGATATCCCCTGGCTCTATACCGAAAAGAAAGGTTGTATTTTCACCGTTGATGAACACGAAAAATTTCTCGTCATGCAGGTATCGCACGGTTTGGGCGATTCACAGAAAGAATTGTGCCGGAAAGTTCCATTTGGAAAGTGTATCTGCGGAATCGCTGCGGCAGAGGCCAGGATACAATTTGTTGCTCAAATTGACCATCAGCATCACATTAGACCGAAAAACATGACGCCTCATGGTCACTACGCTGTGCCTTTGATATCCACCGACAAAATTCTTGGCGTACTTACGTTGTATCTTAAAGATGGAGCTACAAAAAATATCGAAAGGGAACAATTCCTGCAGTCTATCGCAAGTATTCTGGCCGGAATAATCACCAGAAAGAATTTCGAAAAGAATATTGCGAATGTGAATAACAACCTCGAAAAAACCGTTGAAAAATTAACTTCGGCAAACCGCGAGCTTGCCGATTTCGCCCACATAACCGCCCATGACCTTAAAGCCCCCTTGCGAGCCGTCGGAAGTCTGGCGGGAATAATCGTATCGCAATATCGTGACAAACTCGATGACAAAGGTAGAGAATTGTTGGAGACTCTGTTGGGCCGGACAAAACGAATAAACAACCAGATAAGCGGCATATTGCGATATTCAGAGATAGGCAAGATTCAATATTCCAGAAAACTTACAAACTTCAATATCGCGGTCGCCGAAGTCATAAAGAGCCTGGATATACCAGCTAATATCAATATAACGGTCGAAAACAAGCTGCCCACAGCCGTCTTTGAAAGAACGTATGTCACTCAGATATTCAATTACCTGCTGGACAACGCGATAAAATATATGGATAAGCCGCATGGCCGAATAAGAATAAACTGCGTCGAAAAAGAAGACTGCTGGAAATTCAGCGTTTCGGATAACGGCCCCGGCATAGATCAAAAATATCATGACACGATATTCCAGATATTCCAGACGCTTTCCCGAAAGGATGAGCACGAAACGAACGGCATCGGGCTGTCGATGGTTAAAAAGATCGTGGAAACCTGCGGCGGCAGAACCTGGCTCACATCGCAAGTCGGCCTGGGCACAACTTTTTTCTTCACACTTCCAAAACAATCCGCCGACGTAAACAAAGAACAATTCGAGAATCACTCCGCCATCTAAAATAGCGATTGCGCAGCAATCCACCTTGATGCCGCTGTTAATAGCAAACCAGCTACTTCTTTGATTTACACGTGCAATCGGCAGCCTTCTTACCGCAGCCGGAGCAAACCTTATTCTCGATCGGTTTGCCGCATTTTTTGCATGGCGAGCATCCGCATGACTGGCACATTGTTAACCCCTTTTTAAAAATTAAGGAACTTTTCTTTAACTCTTCCTATACCCTCTTTCTATACCCTGTAAAATAAGTAAATTCCTGATAATTGAGGGAGTTTTGCCTTAAACAAGTAACCAAAAACCAAGATACAAGGTGCAAAAGTCGTTGTCATTTCGAACGAATGTGAGAAACCTGTGTAAAAATCATCCAGCGCCAAAAAATTTCATACAAGAGCTTTGTGATGATATTAGGGTAAAACCTAAACAGGTACTCTTAGTGCTGGAATCCTCAACTTTACGTTTTTCGCTTTTACTTTTACGCTCTTCTATCCTGCCAGATCGAAAAGCGACTGCGTCTTGACCATCGTTATCTGGTCTGGATAAGCGGCGAAGGTATGAACATGCAATTCCTTGTCGCGAGCCTCGTAATCTATATAGCAGAAAGGCTCAAGATCACCTGTGCTCAATTGCGGAAAAGAAATGAAAAGCCCCCGTTTGCTGCCGAATTTCTGAAGGTCTTTATAACTTTGCCGATACAGGTTGGGGCTCATTCTTTCGACCTGAAAATCAGTGATATAGCTGACGTTTTTGCTCAGGGTGCATTTATGCGATTTTGGCCCGCGGAAACGGAACCGCTCTATAAGGCCGCGTTCGGGCAAATCCTGCCCCGGCCCGCTGATAAGCTCCGTAAGGCACTGCCCGTCGCGAAACACACTTACAACATGCGTACAGCCCGTAACCCAGATATACGCTTCGTAGGTGCTGGTCTTCACATGGCGGCTGGAATAGATATGGAACAGTTCGGGATGCAGCGGCCTCTGGAAAAGACTGAAACACAATTCTTCGACGGCGACTTTTACTTGCGGCAGTTCCATAATATCTCCTTATCTTTCTTTGCTGTCAGTATTATACCAAATTTATCCCATGCGATTCAAGGCGTTTATCAATACTGATAACTGCGTCAACCGTTCCTTATAGGACGGTAATCCTGCAAGTCCGCCGATTCCAACAACTAACAAACGCGAAAATTTTTTTAAATTTCGCCATTTTTATTAAAGTTTTTGAAAAGACCGGATAAACAGACAGATGTGGGCGTTTATTGTTTAAAAAGGAAAGTGCCATAAAACCGGAATGACTCCGTGTTCGTGTAAAAGTTCGAGCATGTCTTCGACATACGGAATGAACAGGATACCGGCTGTATCGAAAGCGATCCTTTTTATCGAGCGGACATTTACCGCGAGCGTTTCAGCGCTGGTATAGTTTGAAAATTTCGGCCAGAACCGCGGCACTTTTTGTTTGTACGTCCGATATTGGTCGCCAAAGATATTTTCAAGATTTGTTTCCTCCATTTTAGCGACAATAATATGAATTGGAACGATGATAGCCGGTACGAGCAGCACTATAAGCGAATTCTCAAAGCAAAGCCCGACACCTATCGCCAGAAAAAAAGTGCCGACATACAGTGGATTTCTGCATATCGAATAAGGACCTTCAGCGATAAGTTCTTTTGATTTGCGGCTGCCGATATAGAAGATGCACCATATTCTGATCACCAGGCCGGCCAAAAGGCACATATACCCGATCAGTTCCATTGTAAAACCCGCAGCCGATTCCATGGACCACGGCGGCCTTACAAATACGGCGACAAAAATGACCGGAATAAAAGCCAGCCTCAGCAAATGAATTCTTAGTTTGCGTAAATACATTTTTTCCTCAATTATGACTCAAAAAATAACGATGTCTTTGTTTAATCTATGCCATTTGGCATAGATTGGACGAAATTATGAGTTGTTTATTATAAGGGTTTTAGTAAGAGTTTGCATGAAAAATTTTCTGGCTGCTGCTGTTTTTTAAAAGCGGGTCATTGACCTTATGAGCCGGTATCGCTATTATTTCAGGATACGATGCCGATGGGCGTCTAAACCACACTTTTCAGGGTAAAATATGAGTTCCATAAATCGCGGTAAGGTGCTTGGCTATTATTTTTGCCTCACATACATTGTCCTTCTGATAAATTCTGCAGGCTACCTTAAAACCATAAAATACACCAATACGACAACAGCCGTTTTCGCCGCTATGGTATATTTTAGCTACTGTCTGTTTTATCTGCTGATTATGTTCCTTCCGGTTCACGTGCTCGACCGCATCCTGTCTATCGGCTTTGTCGAAAATCTTCTTCGCAAAATCCGCATCAACAGCACCGCTGTCATTTACATCTTCTGTGCAGCCGCATTTTCCTTCCTACAGGTTTTTATCTTCGCCGACAGGTTCATCTATTCGATGTACGAGTTTCACATCAACGGATTTGTATGGAACATCTTTTTAACTCCTGGCGGCCTCGATTCACTCGGAACCGGAAGACAGGCAACACTGGTTTTTGTTGTTATAATCGCCGGATTGATATTACTTCAGGTTATTCTGCTTTTACTGAGCAGCTTTTTGGCGAACAGGCCGCCATTTAAGTTCCGCTTTATTCGTCCAGCCATAATCACAGCGATAATACTTCTTATTCTTGCGGGCGGGTTTCAGGCTTTTGTTTATGGCGTCAGCAGCTTTGAGGGATATGTCCCTGTTCTTTCCGCTTCCAAGGCTTTTCCGCTGTATCAGCCTATAACGTTTCGCGGGCTGGCCAAATCACTCGGATTGAAAGCGAACGAGGATACTTCATTTAAGATGAAGGTAGGCGAATCGTTTTCGTTAAAGTATCCGTTGAATCCTATAGTTCGCGACCCAAATCACACACGGTATAATATAGTCTGCCTGGTGGCTGAATCTCTGCGAGGCGATATGCTTACTTCCGAGATTATGCCGGCAAGCTGGAAATTTTCTCAGACAGCCGTACGCTGCACCGACCATTACAGCAGCGGCACCGGCACTCGAATGGGGCTTTTCGGTATGTTCTACGGCCTTTACGGAAATTATTGGTTCAGTTTTCTAAATGAACGCAAAGGCCCGCTTTTGATAGATATGCTTATTGAAGATAATTACCAGTTCTCGATGTACACAAGCGCAGCTTTCACTTATCCGGAATTCGATAAAACCATTTTTGCCCATATCGCCCCCGAGGACCTGCATCCCTTTGCCAGCGATCAGGGATGGAAAAGCGACCGCAAAAATGTCGCTGACCTTATAGATTTTATGGACAACCGGGATCGGTCGCGCCCGTTTATGACATTCATGTTTTTTGAATCGCCGCACGCACGCTACTATTTCCCGCCGGAAAATGCTATACGCAGCGAATACCTGAAGGAATTTAATTATGCTACGACAGATATTGAGAAAGATATCGAACTGATAAAGAACAGGTATATAAATTCGTGTAATCATCTCGACAGTCAGCTTGCCCTGATAATAAACTATCTTAAAGAAAACAACCTTCTGGATTCGACAATAGTAATTATTACCGGCGACCACGGTGAAGAATTTATGGAAAAGGGCCACTGGGGACATAATTCCGATTTCACCGAAGAACAGACGATAACGCCGATGGTGCTGTGGATACCCGGCTGCGAACCGAAAATAATAAACTCTATTACAAGCCATCTGGATATCCCTCCTACATTGATGAAGCTATTGGGCGTAAAGAATCCGCCAGCCGATTATTGCCTCGGCTATGACATGCTGGGCGGCAAGGTGCGCGACTTTACGGTAATCAGCGACTGGGATAGTCTTGCTTATGTTGACAGCCAATTCAAGGCGGTCTTTCCCCTAAAAGTTTATGGTTTTGCCGGTCAAAATGTTACTACCCACGATGATGCCGAAGTTGCGAATACGGATGCTTTTTATAATAGCCACAGAGACAAGCTGCTGAAAATACTTGATCAGGCGGGGCAATTCACCGACTGAATTATATCTTGATTTAACGCCACAACGCCGCTACGATAAAACCAATATGGAGAATAATATGGAAGGCAAAAAACCATCCGACAGCGCCGTCGAGAGCAGGTATCTTTTGATGCCTGATCAGGCTAATCCTTATGGAACCGCTTTTGGCGGAGTTATTGTGGCCTGGATAGATATGGTTGGGGCGATGGCTGCACAGAGGCATTGCGGCAAAGAGGTTGTTACCGCAAGTATCGATTCGATCTCGTTCAAAGAACCGATCCGTGTCGGCGACCATGTTGTGTTGAAGGCTTGTGTTAATTATATCGGCCATACTTCAATGGAAGTCGGCGTTCGGGTCGTTCGCGAGGACCCGTACAGCGCAAAACAGGTTATAGCTACAACGGCTCATCTTACCTTTGTTGCGCTTGATAAAGATAAACACCCCTGTCCAGTGCCTCCGATATTACCCCAATCTACCGACGAAAAAAGACGATACGAAAACGCTAAACTCCGCGTCCAAGCCAGAAAAGATCTGCTAAGCAAAATCAAACGCTGATATCGCCTCTGTACTATAAAAATTAAACGGCAATCCGCTTTCGCAGCTTTATGTTTTTCGTTCTTCACTTTACACTTTCTATACATCCGCACTTTGACACTGTTTGGCTAGCAGTAATTTGTACCATTTTCAAATAATAATAGATGTTGACGGTAGATAGGGGATACTCTAAATTTTATATTTTCCCAAGGAAATGGTAATGGAATTTACATGGATACAATATGCCAGCGGGACGATAATCGCCGTTTTTGTAGGCTTTTTGACTGGTATTTTCGGTGTTGGCGGCGGATTCTTGATGACACCGACCTTGATGATATTAATTGGAGTGCCTGGTGAAATTGCAGTAGGAACGGGTTTGGCAACTATACTGGTCAGTTCAAGTGTGGGGCTGTGGAAACGGCGTGGAACTGGAACGGTTGACGTAAAACTGGCGGTAATGCTTGGGGTGGGCAGCGTCGTGGGGGTAATAATAGGGATTTTGGCTATCAAGCGGCTAAAGACCATGAATAATATAATCGTTTTCACAAGGGAACAAAATCCGATGCAGTTTATCCTGCTGTGCCTGTTCTTTTTGCTGCTAACCTTGATAACTGTGTTTCTGTTGTACGATATCCTGAAAAAAAGCAAAACAGAAAGGCACATAGGAATATTCACAAAGATAGCTACCCCACCGTTTATACATTTTGATTCACTTGATGAACCGAGGATTTCGACTCTACCGATAGAGATATTAGGGCTGAGCGCTGGTATATTGACCGGCCTGCTGGGTATCGGAGGCGGAATCGTGGTTATACCTGCGCTGATCTATCTGGTGGGCCAGCGAGCGTCCAAAGCAGTGGGGACAAGTTTGCTTTTGGTGTGGATTTCATCGCTGGCAGGGGTCAGCTTACATTTACTGGACCATAATATAAAATGGCTGCTTCTGGCTGGAATGGCAGCGGGCAGCACCGGCGGTGTATGGATA
>JAQURJ010000005.1 GCA_028715705.1 Phycisphaerae bacterium
AGAGGTGGTATGGGGAAAAAACCATTGATTGCCGCACAGGAAAAATTGAATGCCGTATCAGAAGATAAATCAAATCTGATTTTAGCAACAGGCCGTTATCTTGGTGAAGGTTTTGATCATTCTCGTCTTGATACGCTTTTCTTGGCCTTGCCGGTTTCATGGAAAGGTACCATTGCTCAGTATGCTGGTCGTCTTCATCGTGACCATCACAGCAAAAGAGAAGTTATAATTTATGACTATGCTGATATAAATGTGCCGATGCTTGCCAAAATGTTTAGTCGCAGATTACGGGGTTATAAAGCCATTGGCTACAAGGTATCGAATAATATGGAATAGGTTGATAACTATTAATGTGAGGATATAGATATGCCCAAAGTAAAAGTACAACACAAAATAAAAAGACAATCGAAAGATCATAAAATCAAAAAGATTTCACACCTGCGAAAACCTGAAGACATGCCTTTGGAGCAGTGGCAGATTGTTTTGCGCAAACAGTTCGCACAAAAACAAAATTTCAGTCTTAAAAATATTGGTGATGAGCCGATTTTTTCTGAATTTATCGTTACAAATCCGGAAACCGGTGGTGAATATCGCGTTGCAATTCGTGGTCAGGGATTAGGCAATAATTACTGTTCATGTCCGGATTTTGCAGTAAATACCCTTGGGACATGTAAGCACATTGAGTTTACACTTGTCAAACTTCAGCAAAAACGTGGTGGCAGGAAGGCTTTTGCAGATGGTTTTCAGCCAGCCTATTCAGAAATTTATTTACGTTACGGTGCTAAGCGGGAAGTGATATTCAGTCCCGGAACAAAATGTCCGAAATCTTTGATAGAACTTGCTTCATGCTACTTTGATAAACGCGGAATTTTAAAGCCACAAGGTTACTCCCAATTCGATACCTTTATGAGAAAGGCCAGGGCGATCAAGCATGACTTACGCTGCTATGATGACACAATAGAATTTATCGCACAGGTGAGGGACAATGCTCTTCTAAAGAAACGAATCGAAAAAGCGTTCCCAGGCGATGCCAACAGTGCCGTTTTCAGAAAGTTATTGAAAGCCTCGTTGTATCCTTACCAGCGTAAGGGAGCCTTATTTGCCGCAAAAGCGGGGCGGAGTCTGATTGCCGATGATATGGGCCTTGGCAAAACCATTCAGGCAATTGCAGTAGTTGAGATATTAGCCAGAACGGTTGGCCTTGAGCGTGTATTGATTATATCTCCGACTTCGCTGAAGCATCAGTGGAAACAGGAGATTGAAAAATTCTGTGACAGTTCAGCTCAAGTAGTAGAAGGCTCTCTTGTAAAACGAAAGGGGCTTTACGGCACTGAGTCGCTTTATAAAATCATCAATTACGAGGTTGTCCACCGCGACCTTGACCTTATTCGCAACTGGGCACCGGAAATGATTATTCTTGATGAAGCCCAGCGAATCAAAAACTGGAAAACCCGAAGGGCGCAAAGCGTAAAAAAACTTGATTCGAAATATGCCCTTGTGCTTACAGGGACACCGTTAGAAAATCGGCTGGAAGAATTACACTCCATTGTTGAATTTATAGACCGCTTCCACTTAGGACCAATGTTTCGCTTCCTTGCCGAGCATCAACATGTAGATGAAGTTGGCCGGGTGGTAGGATATCGTAATCTTTCCAAAATCGCAAAATCATTGGAAACGATCCTTCTTCGACGCACTAAAAACGAAGTTTTGAAGGAACTACCGGAACGTCTGGATAAGAACTATTTTGTTCCGATGACCAATGAGCAGATGAAACACCATGAGGAAAATCGTGAAACCGTTGCACGCATAGTTGCCAAATGGCGTAGGTTCGGTTTTTTATCTGAAACCGACCAGAGAATACTTATGATTGCCCTGCAAAATATGCGGATGAGCTGCAATAGCACTTACCTTCTTGACAAAAAGACAGACTTCGGTGTTAAAGCCGATGAGCTTATCTCAGTACTCGATGAGATATTTGAGCAACCGGAGGCAAAGGTAGTTGTATTCAGCCAATGGATAGGAACACATGAAATACTTCTGGATCGTCTCGAATCCTCTAAACGAAAACATGTGCTGTTTCACGGTCGAATCCCAGGTGCCAAAAGAAAGGATTTGATAAGAGAATTCAAAAATGATTCTGACTGCCGAGTATTTCTTTCGACAGATGCCGGCGGAGTGGGGCTAAACCTGCAAAATGCCTCAGCAGTGATTAATATGGACCTACCATGGAACCCTGCAGTACTCGAGCAGCGTATTGGACGAATTCATCGTCTTGGCCAGCATCGACCTGTACGGGTAGTAAATTTTGTAGCTCAGGGTACAATAGAGCATGGTATGCTTTCACTTTTGTCTTTCAAGCAATCTCTTTTTTCAGGCGTTCTTGACAAAGGACAGGACGAAGTATTCTTAGGCGGAACAAGATTAAAGAGATTTATGGATTCGGTTGACAAGGCCACAAACGCCATTCCTGAATCTATGCCTCAACAAGCCGAGTCAGGAGAAAATGGTGACGGCACAGAGTGGGAAGGTCCAGTCGAAACAGAAAAGGGGAAAATACCAGAAATAATACAGAGACAGGATTGGGACGAGCTTGTTTCAACTGGCCTATCATTCCTTGACAAATTGGGCCGAACACTGCATGGCCGGGAAGGTCAACAACAGCAACCAATTTCTAAAACGCTCTCTGGATTAAAAATTGAAACGGATAAAGCTACCGGCCAGCAGCACTTGAAACTGCCAATACCCCCAAAGGAAATTTTTACAGGTTTAGCTAATTTGCTCAATGAACTCTCAAAAAGGATGTAACAAGCTGAAATAAAAGGTTAACCCGAGTCTTGAATTTGCAACAGAATTTGCAACAGTTTGGCGCTTTTGGGCTACTTTTGCGGTACTGTTGCGATTCGGTCATCATCATAAGTCCTTATTTGACAATCATAAACGTTTTTAGTACAATAAGTTACAAACCCGATAACAGGATTTCTAATCCGTAGGTCGCAGGTCCGAATCCTGCCGGGCGTATTTATAAAGCAGTTTGATCCTTTGCAAACATCCTATCTAATCGATAACCTAAGAGCTCATATAAACTTATGTAATTAGACTTTGAGTTCGAAAACAAAGGAAATAGTTAAGTATTTAGAAAATAATATTCAGTGATTTTAGCGCAACCTATTATGTTTAATGGTGTTGTGAAAGTTCGATAATTTTATACCCCTCTTTGTAATTCCGTTTACAGCCTGATAGGTTTATAAAGTTTTCTTTCTGCCCCCGGAATAGTTATGAAGAAGATTTGCTTCTGGCGGCATAGACAAGGTAAGCTGATCTCATCGTACTTTTTAATATAATTGTTTCTGAATGAATCTCCAGTTACAATGATAGTGAAATGGCCCCCTCGGAAACGCTAACCATAAGCAAAAAGCTGCTGCGGGAGAAAAAGTTATGGTCTCGGAGAACAATTCTTATTCAGATGACAAGAATGTGAGCGGTAAAATCGTAAAAGACCCGGTTTGCGGTATGACTGTGTCCGATCTTTCTGATGAATGGAAATTTGAATACAAGGGAAGATTCTATTTTTTCTGTAGTTCGGGCTGTTTGACAAAATTCAAGGCCGATCCCGAAGCATATTTACACAAGACAGAAAAAGGGCAAACAGATGCCTCACCTTCCGGCAGCTACACCTGTCCGATGCACCCTGAAGTTTTGCAGGACCACCCGGGGGAATGTCCCATCTGCGGCATGGCGTTGGAACCGAAAGTTGCGACTGCCGGTGACGAAGAAAATCGAGAATTAACCATCATGACCCAGCGATTTTGGGTCTGCGTTTGTCTGACGCTGCCGGTTTTTCTGATTGCCATGTCCGAGATGATTCCCGGCCAGCCACTTCAGAAGTTGGTTTCCCAAAAAGTGCTTATCTGGGCCGAATTTATTTTAGCCGTTCCGGTTGTCCTGTGGGGAGCGTGGCCTTTCTATTTAAGGGGATGGCGTTCGATCATCAGCCGCCATTTTAATATGTTCACGCTTGTTTCGCTGGGGGTCGGTGTCGCGTTCATTTACAGTGTTGTGGCTACATTAGCCCCGCATCTCTTTCCTGAATCGATGCGAACGGAAAATGGTCTGGTGGCAGTATATTTTGAAGCAGCTGCTGTTATTACGACACTTGTTCTGCTGGGACAAATTTTGGAACTAAGAGCGAGAAACCGTACGAGCAGTGCGATAAAATCGCTTCTCAATTTAGCCCCCAAAAAGGCACGGTTAATCAAAGACGATGGTTCTGAAGTGGAAATATCGCTGGATGAGGTCGAGCCGGGAAACATCCTGAGAGTCAAACCCGGTGAGAAAGTACCTGTGGACGGGGTTGTTTCCGAAGGCCGCAGTTCCGTCGATGAATCCATGATTACGGGAGAACCTGTCCCTGTTGAAAAATCCGACGGCGACAAGGTCACAGGCGGCACGATTAACGGCACTGGCTCATTTCTCATGCGGGCAGAACGTGTCGGAGCCGAGACACTACTGGCGCAGATTGTACAAATGGTCGCCGAAGCACAGCGAAGCCGGGCTCCCATCCAGCATCTTGCGGATGTTGTTGCCGGATGGTTTGTGCCGGCCGTCGTTCTCAGTTCGATCGTGACGTTTTTTATATGGTTTTTTTTCGGGCCACAGCCCACATTAACCCATGCAATCGTCAACGCCGTTGCCGTGTTGATTATCGCCTGTCCATGTGCTTTAGGGCTGGCGACCCCGATGTCGATCATGGTTGGAACCGGACGCGGAGCACAACTGGGTGTTCTGATTAAAAATGCTGAAGTCTTAGAGACAATGGAGAAGGTAACTGTTCTGGTGGTTGACAAAACAGGAACATTAACTGAAGGCAAGCCGAAACTTGTGACCGTCCAGCCAACAGAAGACTTTAACGAAAAGACCCTAGTGCGGCTGGCTGCTTCGCTGGAACAAAACTCCGAACATCCCCTAGCTGCCGCCATCTTACAGTATGCCCAAAAACAAACTACCAAAACTCCAATAAATCCTTGTTTTTTCGTAAATTTCGCCAATTCCAGTACTTAGAAAATGGTAAATATCACATTTTTGGTAGATATTGCATCTATTGGTTGTAGTCAGGTTGTAGCAAATTTTAAAGAGTTATAGATAGAGCTTGTCCGTTGTTCGCAATTAGTTTTCTTGCTGCCAATGGAAACCGCTGCCGCCAAAAGAAATGCGGTCCGAGGAAACCGCCGCCGCATAATTTTTTGCCGGGGTGGTCGGGGCGAGGGCTGACGCGGTAGTCCGTTTCCAGCCCCCGCCTCGCCAATCAATGGAAAAGTGGCAGCTCTCGGCACAATAACCGAGTGATCGTTGCTATGATAGGTACATTTATCCAGTGACATCTCGATTTTTTATTTTCTTTATTTTCCATCCGAAGAATTTATCATAAGTTCTTGACTTTGCAATGATTATTTGCATAATTATATATGCTCAAATTGGGCGTACACATAAATGTACCACACGGGCTTCTTTTACATACAATTTTACAAGGGTTTTGAATAAATTTTGTTTCCGCAACAGGAACTAATTATACATGCTCGAATTGGGCGTACACATAAATGTACCCCACGGTATATCGGCTTAAGTGCCCCGCCCTCTTATTTATTTATACTATGGAATCTGGCCAATATCCCATGCAAATGGACGACTGTTTGAATTAGGACCATTCTGCATCCACTTTTTTAGAAAAAGTTAAGTTCCCTTTGACAGTGCGGAATTAATAGTATCCTGAGCGAAGATTTGCCATCTATCGGTGCCTTGCTCTTCGAATAGTTTGAAGGAAATATCATCCACCAGCGTACCGAGGATGGTTTTTCGCAGAGGCGGATTTTCAATCAGTTCTATTATCTTTTTCCTCTGCTTTTCGAGTTCAGCAAGGAATAGACCGTGCTGTGCAGTGAACATTCGTTCGATCTTTTCACGCAAATGTCCTGAATATGCGGGGCAGCTCCCATCCGTGCCGACAGCTATCTGCAAATCCCCCCGTTTTACTAACGCTGGAACGAAAAAGTCACAAAGCTGCGGTTCGTCCACCACATTGCACAGAATTTCAAGTTCCTGACAGTCCTTATAGATTTGCGCATTTATCGCATAATTGTTTGTCGCAGCTATAACGAGGGTGGCACCGGTGAGGTACTCTTTAGAATACTTTACCTTTATAAGTTCTGCATTTGTTCCAATGCACATGGTCGTAAGGGTCTGGTTTATGTGGTCGGCTATCACTACCAGCCGAGCGCCAACATCAAGCAGTGTTTCAGCCTTTCTGACAGCAACTGCCCCACCACCGACGACAACCACGCGTCTTTCGGCCATTTCGAGAAAAATTGGATATTTCGCCATTTCTGTGCTCCCACTCAAATAATCCCAATACATTATTCCATTAAACTTTAACACTTTTTAGGCAACTGACTTCAATGGTTTATCAACAAAAAAATATTCAACCAGAAAGCTCGTGTCCAATAAATAATGTATATGAAAAATTATACGTTGTCAAAAGAGAAAAAAACTGAACTGGAGAAATTTCATCGCTCCCTTAATGATAAATACCATGCCGATCTTGTCAAAGTGATCATTGCGATATCGAGTAGTAACTTATTAGGCTCAGGAAAATTTTATAATTGACTGTCCTCAGATTCGATGTAAATTGTCAAACCTCCCCTATTTGATGTGGCAAGTTCGACAAAGAATATCGTCCTGGCCTTCTAATACAATGTGCGCCTTGTTGTCGGCATAAAGGCTGTGGCAGCTTCCACAGCCCACCTTGCCGTCAAAAAGGCGAATACGACTTTCAAATGACAAAGGGAATCTGTATTCACCGGCTAGGCGCATAGCGATCTGCGTGTAATCAATGCCAATGGGATGGTCCGACATTCTTTTCCAACGGTCAAACTTCTGGCTTTGAGTTTCATCGGACAAAGGTATTGTAACGGCGATGTTGTCATGGCAGCCAAGGCAGGTTCTGGATTCATCGTCAATATCCCCGATCGGACCAAAAGACATTTGTGAACTTATGGAGTCAGACAAGATTGAACCAAGATGGGCCTTAGAAGAAAATTGCCAGTGTACCCGCCCTGCCAAGCTACCCACTGAATTCGTATGACATGAGGCACAGAAGTCAGGACTATCCGGCACAAATAGAAAACGATCGCGATTTGCGTTTATTTCTCCGGTTTCAGAAGTGTTCGACTGTTCGTGGCATGTCAGGCACGTCAACTGTGAGTTTTCATCAGTTTTCATACCGGAAAGCCGCGAGCCCGTCACTGTCACTCCAACAGGATGATTCAAAACCGCATCATAATCATGACAGCCGGAAATGGTGCAGAGCCTGTTAAGGTCATCGTTTAAAGCGACCTTGTTGTTTCTATCACTTTGATACCAGTCATCGGCGTGGCAGTTATCGCATGGAAGCTCAAAGTGATGGAGACTGATATTGGCAGCGACCTGCCGGCTGGCAAATGAATTTACAGACACAAGCATCAAAACCACCAGCAACAGACCTGCCGCAAAGCCGGCTTTGGAAATTTGACTATGCCTCTTTATAATCCGATATAAAAATCTTATTTTCATCCTACTACTACCCTATAACAAGGGCACAAACATAATGTGTGCCCGTTTTCTATCGGCGGAGTAGAAAGGCAGGATAATTAGAAAAAAGAATCAATGCGGGTTAAAGGGGTAAAAACGGCTGTTTACCGTTCATAAGTGGCGATAATATCGGCTTTGCGGCCCGATAAAAATCCTGAAACCAGCGGCAGACGGCTTGTGCCCCCTAAGAGAAAATTCAAGCCCATGCTGACCGCGCATCCAGTCTTTTTCGAATGTCTTTTGTTTGCCGGTCCAAAATGAAAAGATACACAAAATTCACAAGCCACAAAATAGAAAATGCAAGGCAAAGATAAACCATGAAAACCTCCATTAGCTGATAGATTCTTTTTCGAATCTGGTCTTATTTTTTAAAATATCCGTTTTTAACCAAATCATATTCGCGGCAATGAACACCATCGCTGCCATGCTAAGCATAAGTCCGGCTGACTGCCACGGCGAATCAAAGGTGAAGTTGGCCCTGTGTATATCAGGTATAAAGCGGGCACTTATTATAACCATCGGCACATCGAGAAAAGCGATGATTCCCAGGACCGCACATACTCGTGCCTTTTTATGCTGCGAGACAGGAAGGCTCGAACGCATAATCAAATAGGCAACATAGAGAAACCACAGAATGGCTGACGAAACAAGACGGGGGCTGGGAGTCCACCAGATATTCCATTCGGCGCGGGAAAAAATCATTCCAGTTGCATTCAGGATGGTGGCAAATACCGCACCTACTTCGGCAGAGGCAACGGCGACTATATCCCATATCTGCCGGTTGGTTTTTAAATAGCCTATTGACGCTATGAGCAAAACAACAAAACAAAGCAGCGCACAAATAGAGCTGGGAACATGGGCGTAAAGAATATTGCGTTTGACCGGAGTTATCTGACCAAGTGTCAACGCTATCCACATCGAACCCAACAGCAGAATAAAAGCCAACAGTAATAATGCACGCCTCATTTCTACTCCTTTATTATAAAGCCAAATAATAACCAGCAAGCTACTGTGAATACAGCATCAAACGCAATCATATAACCAACCGCCGAATTAAAACCGCCGACAAAAGACAATGCGCCAGAACCGGCAACATTTTGCATCGGAAGGATGCCAAAAATAACAAACAGCGCAAATGTAGCAGGCACCATCATAGGCATAAGTATCACAAGAACAACAATACTCAAAAGATCTCCTCGCATTCTGGAAAGTTGTGTAACCGCGGAGAAAAGTGTCCCGATGCTGGATATACCAATATTGCCTAAAAGCAAAACGATAATGAGCTGCGGCCACCTGTCACTTACGCTTAACTGAAAAGAAATACAGGCTAAAGGGACAATGATAATCTCGAAGATACACAACATCATCACGTTTACAAGCATCTTGGCAAGGTATATAGTACCTTCATCTACAGGAGCAAGCAGCAAGCCGTAAATACAATCCTGCTCCTGTTCAGCAGCAAAAGACCTTTCCTGGGCCAAGAGGCCTGAAAAAAGAAAAGCCACCCACAACGCCGCAGAACCCATTACCGCCTGATTCACAGCGGCTGCTTCTGAAGCAATGCGGATTATCCAGACTATTAGCATACCAAGAACAATCATTGTGGGCAGAACCTGTTTTGCCCTAAGTTCTGTAACGATGTCCTTGATGAATATAGCCTTGAAGCTAAGCCAGAAATAATTCAATTGCCGCTCCTTTTCCTTGCGTACAAAAGGTAATCGTTCGCAAAATCCGCTGTATCCATATCAGTATTCGGCAAATCTAAAATCAATTGAGATCTATCCAGAACAAGCATACGCCGGCAACACCTTAGACCAAAATTTATGTCATGGGTAGTCATAATGACCGTTCCTCCGTTATCGACAAATCCGGCTAAAACGGCTACCAGGTGTTCACAAGCATCCTTGTCCAGACCGGTAAAAGGTTCATCGGCAAGAAGTATTGCCGGGCGGTGCACCAAAGCCCTTGCGATACTCAAACGCTGAAGCAACCCACGGGAAAGAATATCGGCTCTGTCATAGCGGTAAGATGAGAGGCCGACATCATCGAGAAGTTCAGTAACACGGGATTGACAGTCATTAACACCGTAAAGCTCAGCGAAGAACCGAAGATTTTCAAGAACCGTAAGGGCAGGATACACCATACTCTTATGTGAAATCACACCGAGTTTAGGTTTTGCCTTTTCGGGGTCCTTATGGATGTCATATCCACAAAGCCGGACGCTTCCGCTATCAGGATGAAGCAGGCCAGCGGCTATACGAAGCAAAGTGCTTTTGCCAGCGCCGTTGATACCGCAAAGACAAACAGAGTCACCTTTGTCTATTCGCAGGCTTAGGTCCCTCAATACCAACCTGGTCGAAAAGGCTTTGGATATCGATTTGATATTTATTACGGCATCGCCGCCTTCATTATTTTGTAAATGTTTGCTCATAATCAATTTCTACGAGTACGTAAACGAAGAATCACAAAGATTATAACCACACCAAATACCATAACAAGAATTATTTCTACAGGTAATTTTTCGGCAACATTAAAACCTTTGATCCTGAAGTCAACTTCATCACCCTTGGCAAGACCGCTGATCTTATAATAAGTCATTGAAGTACCACCTGAACGGCTGACGGTATTATCCGGCTGGCCAAGCCCTTCCACACGTGTCCCGTCAGCTTCAATAAAAATTATAAGGTCGGATGTAGGCAGGGAAATCTTTTTCGTAATATTAATAGTGGGTCGGTCAATATCGAGCGTGTAGAAAAAAGCCGCCGAATATTCACCGGGTGGAATCGCCATAGTATCGTAAAATCCATCTCTGGTAACAATAAGTGCGTTTTCATCAAAATAACTTATACTCTTAAAGTTGTGAAATTCTTTGGGAAGCATCATTTTTAAAACAACCGGCCTGTTTTCACTATCCGTCTGCTCTGAAGAGATGGCCATATCGGAGACATTTTTGAGTTGGATATACTCACTGATCTTAAGTCCATCTGGACCTGTTTCGATGATCATGTGGTGTGTTGCTGCTGAAAGATTTGAATTGTCATAGGAAACCTCATAGACATAAACTGCAATATTAACATTATTTACATCCGAAGTTATTACTGCCGGATGACCGCTAAACATCATGCCGCCGTGTTTTACTTTTGCGATTGCCATCGACTGACCAGTGATGTGGATATCTGAAAAAACTATCTGACTATTGGCATCAACAACACCATCTAATTTTTTTATCAACTGGTCATGGCCATATATCTGAATCGTAACCGTATCATCGGCTGCGGCAGAAGCACCTTCAGTGCCATTTATAACATCGACTGTAAGGCTGGCGGTAAACCCATTTGCATCTTCTGCACAACATGCCATATCAGCAGCACAAAATACCGGAAAAAATAAGTTTAATACCATTATAAGCGTTATGATATATCTCACAAAATCGCTCCTTCGTCTATTCGGTGGAATTTTTTGAAATCAACGGCCAAATCACGAATAAAACACTTGCTATCAGTAAAATCCATTTCAAATTATGCATCGCCAGCCTCCATATCAACCTTACAGGATGTGAATTTTTGTTTATAGATAAAGAACAGGATAATTATAACTCCGAAAACGGACATAATAGAACCGATCCAAATCCAGTTTATAAGCGGTTTTATGAGCACTCGAAGATTTATGGTTTCGTCCGTACTGTTTGCCGCTTCCAGCGCGAAATATAAGTCACCTCCCATAGTTCTTCTGATATCAACCTCGCTGGTCCATTTTTCGCTCACGTTATAAAATGCGCGGGATGGAGCCAGCTGGGCAACCAGCAGTTCACCTTTTCGCACGTCGATGTCGGCTATAACAGCCGTACGGTTCGTTTGATCGCTGACTCTAAGACCTTTATATTCGATATCAAACTCGCCTACATTCACTTGATCACCAGGTTTTAATACCATCTGCTTTTCAATGCTGAAGCCTCCAGAACCTGCTATACCGATAAAAGTCATGACAACGCCGATATGCACTATCCTCGAACCATACCATCTAAGATTAATTTTCTGAGCGACACTTTTGGTATCGTTTGCCCGACTTCTAAGATGCCTGTTCATAAAATCGCCAAGAATACTAAGCAGAGCAAATCCGCAAAGTATAAAACACAAAATCGCCAGTTTGTGCGTTGTCAGCCAGAACACAACAACCGCAACCGCTGCAAGAAGTCCGCCGATAGTGCGCCACCTTCTGTTAATTCCATAACGCAAGAAAGCAGGACATATCGCCAGCAAAAACAGCATTGCCAGTCCGATGGGGGCAGTTATCTTTGTGAAATATTCTGGCTTAAGCGTTATTTTCTGATCGCTGAAAAGGCCGCTTAAAAACGGAAATAGCGTCCCTACAAGTATAACGAATGTCAATAGCATCATCAGCCAGTTATTAAAAACTATAAAGTTATCGCCACCCGTTGAGACCATGGGAGTATTCCAGCGACGGTAAAAACGCCATAGAAGCATCGCTGCCAAAACCGCTATATGAATCAGCAGCACCAGAAACAATATACCCAAACCGGGGTCAGGAAAAGCATGGACACTTGAAACCAAGCCGTATCTTGTAAGGAATGTCCCTAAAATGCATAAACTAAATACAACGATGCCAAGTATGATCATCCAGACCGCAATCGGACTATTTTTTCTATACGTTCTCGAGCAGTGCAGCAATGCCGTAGCTACCAGCCATGGCATCAATGATGAATTTTCGACAGGGTCCCACGCCCAATAACCGCCCCACCCAAGTTCTTCATAAGCCCACCATGCGCCAAGAGCGATCCCTATTGTCAAAAACATCCACGCCCATAATATCCAGTTGCGTGCTTGCGACAAAAACAGGGAAAATTCCTGCATGTCACGACTTTTAAGGCAGGCAAATGACCATGCAAAAGGTATGGCAAAAGCCGCATAACCAATAAAGAGTGTCGGAGGATGCAGAGCCATCGCTGGATGCTGAAGCAAAGGATTCAGACCAGCCCCATCGGAAGGAGTTACCAAGGATAGCGCAAAAGGATTCTTATCAAAAATCATGACGGTGAGAAAAAAAACCGAAACGAAATTAGCAATCGCTCTGGCGGCTGCGGCAAATACTCTGCGATCTTTTCCAGATCTTGAAAAAACGATGGTGACAAAACCAACCTGCAGCCACAACCAAAACAAAAGCGACCCGGCTGCACCAGCCCAGAATGCGCTTATTTTATACGCAAGCGGCAAATCTTTTGATGTATGCTCGGCAACATAGCTGACACTGAAATCAGACTTGACCAGCAACATCCAGAGCACGGTCGCAGCAACAGTAAGACATGCAAAAGACGCCATTGTAGCATTGCGTCCGCTCTTAACCACCCCCCAGTCCTTTCGCCAACTCCCCAGCGTATCCGCTAAAACAGCGTACCCACTCAAAAAAAGACAGAGAAGCAGAGTAAATTTTCCAAAATCGGCCATAGCTTATTCCACCTTTGCTTTATACTTTGATTCACAACGTGTCATGAGAGTTTCCGCGTCAAAGACCGCATTGGTATTCATACGCCCTTCCACAACTACTTCTATGCCTTCGGCGAAATTATCCGGAACGGTACCTTTGTATTCAACCGGCACCTCTGATTTCGAACCGGCAATGGTGAAAGTCATATCCATAGCATTTATATCACGCACAATGCTTCCATCTTTTACCTTTCCGGTTATCCGCAGTGAGTTATCCTTAACAACATCACTGTTAGCGGAAAAATCATCCACAGAATAATAATACGACCATGATGACTGCATGGCCTGATACATGAAATAGCCCGTACCACCGCCAATGACAAGTATCCCTATCAAAACTTTAACGATTGTTTTTGTTTTCACTATTGCTCCTTTTCAAAATTAATTTTAAAAATCTAATACTCTTCTGGTGAGTGCTCTTTGCCATGGCAAGCCAGAAAACATCGGCCATGTTCCTGGCCAAGATCATCAAATTCCAAAAACCCCGTCACCTGATCCGGACTTACTATCGAGATGTCGAAATTAATCAGGTGAGTATTATTTGCTAAATTGCCTTGTGCCGAACTAATACCGTGCGGATCATGACACGCAGAACATGGAATATCTTCCTTAAGGTGCTCTTCATGCTTGGGAAAACTTTCGTCATTTAGAATACTGTTTCTGCTATGACAGCTATAGCAAAGGGCATAAGCATAATCACTTTCCTTCGTAAAATCAGCTGTCTGATATTGTTTGGCAAGTAAGTTAGGATAGATGGAGCCGTGCGGTCCCTTAGCCCCTGAGCCGCTGTTAGAGCTATGACAGTCGGTACAATATATTATATCGGCAACGGTCATAGGCTGAAGCAGACTCGGAACATTTTTATTTACACCTGTCGATACAACCGGATGAAAAGAGGGGTTGGAAATATCAAATTCCAGGCGTGTATTGGTCTGGGTTATCTGTCGTGTTATCGAAGATTGAACCCTGTTTGGATTATCACCGTGACATTTATAGCACACCTCGTATTCATATTGAACTCGTGGAGTTGTCCCGCCTGACGCCGTAACTCCGGAAACTCCCCGAATCGCCCCCTTTGCAACCGGAGCCTGTACTGTTATGGACTGCATGCTGTGAGGATTATGACAATCAACACATTCCACATGTTCAGGGGCTGATGTAGGTATCTCCGTGGGATCATGAATCCCGTTATACCGAGTCACATCATGCCTTGAAAATTTATTGATCTCAGTTCTCAAATTGGTTGTTGCTACAGAACCATCATGACAATTGAGGCAGTTATCCTCGGACTTTGAAAAATGAAGCAATCGCTGGTGTCCACCCGCCAGATGAGGCCGATGACAGCTTAAGCATCCGGCATCACCGACTGTCGCAAAGCCAGTGGCTTGTAGATAGGTGTCACTTGTGGCAACTAATGGCACCGATGATCTTTCATGGCTGGAATTGATCCATCCATAAAGATCATGACAGCTTACGCACATAGCCGAGCGATCATTGGGCATAACCATAAAATTACCATACTGATTGTCATGCGGGTCGTGACAGGTAGTACATTGCAATTCGTTCGATCTGTCAAGTTTAAGCTGGGAAGGCAATATGGATGGCGGGCGTATTTCCGTATCTTCGGCTGACAAAGCCGCAGAATAAATAAAACTGATCGGATGGTCATCTGACAGGTCTGTTCCAATATTTGCCACATCTGGAGATATATAAGTCCCGCCAGTAAACTCGCCGCCTATCGTCTCAGTCAAAGCAATCGTACCATCATGGCAGCTAAGGCACAACTTGCTTGACCCTGTCGGCTGGCCCACTTTGGCATCTAAAGAGGTGCTTTCATATATCTTATAGACCGCCGAAGAAAGTTTGTGATTCCACAGCGGAGTTCCAACCAGAGCGCCGTGCGGAGTATGGCAATAACTGCAAGGATTACGTCCGCCAATAACTGACAGATCGTGCGGGGAACCTTCTATCGTTGCCAGGGCCGATGAACACCACAGCAAGCAAATAAGAATTATCCACAATAAACAGAATAAAGAAATTTTCATTTCTCGCCTCCCTCCAGAAGATCAAACACCTGGATTCTTGAATTGAATGAGTCTGCGATATATATCCTGTTTTGTTCATCTATGCAAATACCAGCAGGCAGCCAGAATTGTCCTTCTTTATTGCCTTCATGTCCCCATGCCATAAGTATCTGATCGTCCTTATTGAATATCTGGATATTTTCAAATTGTCGATCAGTTACATAAACATTTTCAAAGTTGTCAACCACAATACCGCAAGGATGGGCAAAATTGCCAGGTCTATCGCCCTGTACACCAAACTCCCTGATAAATTTGCCGGCGGCAGTAAAGACCTGTATCCTGTAATTGAGGGTATCGCTGACATAGAGCAGGCCTTTGCTGTCAATGAACAAATGGGTCGGAAAATTGAATGAACCAGGACCAGAACCCCTCTGCCCAATCTGTTCAATAAAATTGCCTTTGGGGTCGAATAAATCTATCGTGTGCCGTGCAGTATCTGTAATATATACTTTTTGCTCAGCAGGCCAATAGGTTATCCCCGTCGGTCTTTTAAGTCTATCCTTTCCAAAAGAAAACAGGAAATTTCCGCCCAGGTCAAATACACAAACTTTTTGCAAAACACTATCAACTACAAAAACTGAATTGTCAACTATTGCCAAACCAACAGGATTCAACAATCTTTCATTTTCTGAAATTTCAAAGAATTGCTTGTAGTTACGGTTTTCAAGGTTGAAAATGTGAACGACAGCGCCTGAAACGTCACTAACATACAAGACCTTACCATCTTCAACGACAACGGCATATGGCGCAACCAAAACACCTTTATCCTTCTTTCCAAAAATAAATTGGCCAACACCTTCGAAAAACGCAATTTCTTTTTTCAGGTCAGCTTCGCCTGACAATGAACCCACATATTCTATACGTGGTTTTTCCGGCGGCTCGGGCCATACCAAATGCTGCTCCCGCGGTGGAAACAATTCGCCTCTCGGACTGCCGCATCCGCCGCAAGCCACAACCAACAGAACAGCCGTAAAGCAAATTCCAGCGAAATTGCCGATCATGCTCTTAATCATAAAATGTCGCACCATAACCCTCATTAAAAAATTCGTCTCAGCCTAAAATATAGAAACGTGGTGTTATTTTCAGTATCCCTTCGCTTGAGGAAGTCTATCTCCATCCCCAGTTCAAAGCTCAATTGCCGATACCTGTATTGAAGTTCCGGAATGAAGTGTAACCCAGTGGTTTTGCCGAATGAACTGTCATTTTCATTGCGATAATCCAGGCGAGTCGAAATACTGTACGTATCTGTGAGTCTGCTGGATAATTCGCCGCCAGCATCAAAAAACGTTATGTCTCTGGGGTCCGGTTCGCCAAAATCAAGCCAGTGATTCGATGCATATACGGTTGCTCTTGTATCCTGATTTACAAGCCAGTTATAACTAGCCTCAAGCCGCTTGCTTGTTGATGGACTCTGGGTGGAATCTTCTTTGCTATATTCGGCCAGCAATCCCAAGCCCCCCTTATAATAATCCGCACCAAAAGTGTTTACTCTATATTCATCGGGTACGATATTGCTGAAGTTCGATTTAATTTTTTCATCCTGACGTCGATGAGAGTAATACAAAGAAAATCCATTTGTAAAACGCTCCCTCAGTGTAAAGGTCTGGTAAAGCCTTTCCTCAGTTCTTTCCGGCTCAAGAATGAAATCATAATCAAACGAAAGGGTCTGATCGCCGCTCAGGAAAATATCTCCGCCGGTAATAATCGATATTTGCACCCTGCCGTTAATTTCCGTAACCCTGTAGTCAATATTCTCAAGAAAAACTGTGGTTCTGACGCTATCCCATACGACAATGGTCGATGCGTCAATATCTCTCCTGTCAAGCTCTATGGGTGTCGGGTCAGTTACTCTAAAGAAGTGACGTTCATTTATCACTGTACCTATGCCGCTGCCGCCAGACTGTTCCGTCTCGGTAAGAGTGGTGGTATATGTGGCAAATAATGTTCCCCATGGGTTTTTCTTTTGGTAATTAAATCCCAACGTCCCTCCCTGCTGGTTAATTTCGCTCTCGGAACCAATCTCTGTTTTAGATGTAAAAATATCTCCTGTCGTAAAAAGACTTTCATATAACCTGTGTTCAAAACCAGCCAAACCTCGAGTTTCAGTAGTTGTGGATATATCCTGTATGGACTCTAAATATCCAAATTCATAACGTGTCGAAAAGTTCTCTAAGTGCTTTATTCGAAAACGCTCTTCTAACTGCTGTGTTTCAAGGTTGAACGAACCAGTCTGTTTAAGATATGAAGCGAAGGTATCGAGTCTGTATTGCTCTTTGTCGCCGAAAATCAAGTCATGCAAAAAAGTGTACCTATCTTTCTGCGTATCAGTCGAACCACCAAATCTTTGCTGAGAAAAATTATTCCGTTCAGCCTGAAAACTCATGTGCGACAATTCACTGAAATAATGGCTTACAGAATAACTTAGACGTTTATCATCTCTGGTAAAAAAATCCCTCGCTCGCTGCGACAGTGAATTTTGAGTGGTTTTTGACTCGCTATAGCCAAACGTCATCGGCCAGTCCTCTGAACGCACAGAAAGTGAAGCACCTGAATTTTCGGTTTCAGACTGTAGCGATCCTAAAAAATGACGAGGGATTATATCCTCCGATTTGCTCGTATAAAAATTTATAGGATACTTTTTCGTTCGCAGTAATTGTCCAAAAAAGTTGTATTCGTCAAGCGTGTCCGATACCCGTCCTGATTCCTCGTCCGAGTCAAGACGCTGTTGGGTAAGGCCTATACCAATACCCGCGTTAAAAAGTAAAAAATTGGGATGATACACACTGCCGGTCGTATTCAGCCTAAGACGCTCCTCGAATACGGTCGTTTCGCTTTTTCGCAAATTGTTGCTTGCCCCAACCTCGTCCGTCTGTTTTTCGGCCACAAGTTCCACCTCTCCTCCGATAGGCCCATGCTCTATCAGCGGCATCCGGTTTCCCTTGACATCCATACTACAACCCATCATAAATATCATAATAAACACAAAAAAAACAGCAACAACAAAAATTTGTGATCTTTGCAAATGTCCAACAAATGCACCGGTTATTATGCGATATTTTATATCCGGCGCCACCTTTACTCCCTTACATTTCAATTGATACTGTCCATTATATCGGTTTTCATAAGCCCCCTTCTTGGACTTGCGTGGGCCTCATGACAATCTGTGCACACAGAATTCGGTTCTGCCGCATGAACAAGCATTGATTCAATAATTTGCTGCTCATGACAGATATAGCAGAGTTTTGGCTGCGGCTCCTGCAAAAGGTGTTCAGCACTGCTTCGATGAGGATTGTGACATATCAGGCATTCACCTACGGCTACCGGACCATGCACCCAACCGCTCAATCTGGAATATTCCTCATGGCACTGAAAACATAATTCAGGCACAGGCTTAACCAACTTTACATTAAGTGAAAAATTTTTCATACTGTCTTGACCGTGGCAAGTCCTGCAATCTTTGGCCGGTTCATGCTCAAAAAGAACCTTACGTATTTCTGTTCCACGTCGCACCAATTCTTCATCGGAAGAGTTTATTTCCAAAGACGATTCTTCCGGCATCTGAGGCTCACCCCCTATCGGGGGCACACCGTCAAAAAAAAATGTCAGCCATTTCTGCTTTTCGACCGGATCGCAACTGATAGTAGTTAAAATAACTGTCAGAACTGCTAATCCAACAATTAAGCGTCTTGGCCGCTTAAACACGATATCATGGCCTTTCTAAATGAGCTAAGCAAACATAACTCATTGGCTTGACGGCTCAGACTGCTGTTCTTCCGATACCCCAAGCTTTTCCTCAAGTTTCTTCTTTCTTTCCAATTCCCATTGTCTTTGCTCTTCCTGTGCCTCTTTTTCCTGTATCGGGAAGCTGCCGAAAGCGTAAACACCAACCTTGTGCAAACCATATTGGTTTGTAACCAGAACCATAAATTCAATGTCAGCCCCCGGTGCAATATGGTCCCTGAACAGTTCTATGTTATCATAGTCCAGTTTGATTTCGGCAGGAAGATTCATCATTCCAGGTTTATTGCCGGGAAGACCAAAATACGTCAAAATCTCTCCGTCAGGAGCGTAAACCTTGCCGACATCCGTTGCCGCATCAATTATCCACAGCCTTCCCTCACGGTCAATTTCTATACCTTTGGGTCTGACAAATTCATTGATAGCATCGCCGGACTTGCCAATTGTAGTCTGATAAATTCCAGACTTATCGAATTTTGTTAATTCGCCTTTACTCTTGTCCGTAACATAAACATTCTCAGCCGCGTCAATCGTGACGCTGCCGATCATTTCAAATTCCCCTATGCCGCTCCCTTGTTTTCCCATACGAAGAATTTCCTTCTGCGTAATAAGATCAAAGACAATAACCTGATTACTGCCAGAATCGGCTACATAGCATCGTCGCCCGCGAACAACCACATCAATCGGACTTATTTTAAGATCTTTGCCTAAAATACCGCCAAAATTATCATCTTTGTCGAAAATGAATACGCCGCCTGCGGTCGGGTCCGCAATATATTTCGTCCCATCGTCCTCAATGAAAATATTTATAGGATTCATCAAGCGGCGGTCTTTCGTAAGATAGCCAAAAGTATGATTCTTTAGATCAAGCACTTCGACCATCCTCCTGCTCACATCGCATACATATATTTTACCATCATAAATGGAAACACCGTATGGTTTTTCTATACCTTCCTCGGTTTTTGCCTTGCCTACCACAAATAACTCAAATGCACTGGGCCCTTTTACGCCCACATCTGAAGGTTCAGAATAAGATCTAACAAATTGAAGCATAGGCTTTGCCGGGGCTGGAAAAAACACCATTGCCTGGGTAGAATCCTCGGCAACCGGTTTCTGACATCCATAAAATAAGCAAACACCCCAAAATAGAAAGACAAATAACAAATATCTGCGCAACAAATTTTCACTTATTTTCATGGTGATCTCTTCAACAAATTAAAAACCCATTTCTATCACTTAAAGCTTATTTTAAGGGAACGATAATTGTATTTCAAGCCTGAAAAGATATTATTAAGCAAGAACTAAATTTCCACGTGTTAACGGGCCTGTTGCCCAAATCAGATTTTCTTATATCAACTTGCATAAAAATGCGCTAAAATTACTTCATCAATTATCGCTTTGGAGTAATCAATATGCTTGGAAAGCCAAATCAATTACAGCCAAAACTATTCTATAATTCAATTTCTCTGGAGCAGCGGATTCATAAAGATCATCCACTGCGTAAAATCAAAGACTTAATCGATTTTTCGTATATTCGCTCAGAAGTCAAAGACCTTTATCTGAAGATTTATATAATCAACTCGATAAAAGTACAGAAGATAAAAGTTCCCAGAAAATAAGTAAAACAGACCCTGACGCTGGTTTTGGCAAAAAGAAAGGGTCGCCTTCAGTCCTCGGCTATAAGGATCACAGGGCTGTTGACGATAAACACGGCATTATCACGGCAACTATTACCACAGCAGCTAATATTAGAGATGACAAGGTTTTTGAAGACGCTCTTGAAGAGAGCATCTCTAATACAAAAATCAAACCCTCAACAGCAGTGGCCGATTCCGGCTATAGCTATGAAAACAACTTCGAATACCTTCATGACAATAATATACAAAGCTGTATTTCTCAAAGAGGATTTGGAAATATAATCTGCCAGGACTTTTCCAGAGATCACTTTCTTTATGATGCCGACAATGACTGTTTTATTTGTCCGGCCGGCCAAAAACTGCTTCGTTTAACTCTTGCACAGCATAATGGAGTAGTAAAATACAGAGCCGAGAGACAAACATGCCAAAATTGTGAGTATCTCAACAAATGCGTTCGTAGTTCTAAAAATGGTCGGATTGTAAGCCGTAAAATTGATATTGATTACCGTCATTGGGCATATAACTGTCTCAGTAAAGAAAAACGCTTACGCCTTTTGAGGCGAAGAAAGCACAAAATAGAAGGCAGTTTTGCTGATGCAGCAAACAATCATGGTTTCAAGAAAATGAGATTTCGAAGTATTGAAAAAGCAACTATTCAGAACCTGATGATAGCTGCTATTCAAAATCTGAGAAAATTTATCAAATTCAATGTATTGAAACCCGCTGTTTCAATGGCAAATTCTGCTCTGCATAAGACTATTTATGCTATTCTCAGCCAGTTTTTCTACTGTCGAAAGGCATTGACCTCAAATCTGAGCGAATATTCAGTTTTCAAAGAACTTTTTCCAGCTTTTTCGATTCAAGCTGCTATTTTTATAAAATCTTTTTCAAAATCTGCTTTGGGCAACAAGCCCTTACACCCGTAGAATTGCGGCAGAGCATTAAAAATACCTTAGATGGCTTTTGGAAACGCCTTAAAATCGATACTTTTTAAATAAAAATAAGTCCGGAAAGCGAATGGTTCGCTTTCCGGACTAAGTTAACATCTTAAATCACATACAAATCGGTTGCTAATAACTAATTTATGCAACCAGAGTTCACTATTTAAGGTGGCAAACCTTACAAAGCGAACCCGTAGTAAAATTATCCTCGAAGCCAGCACGAAGATATCCATAATCCTTACTTGTGCCGCCTACATGAATATCATGACAGCTCGAACACTGCATCTTGCCGGCATATAACATCTCGTGGGCAATCGTACCGGGTGTGTCAGTATCGCCCGGATCGACCAAATCACCATCCAAAGTCGCCAATGCAGAATCATAGACAAACGAAACTGGGTGTGTACCAGCCAACCCCACTTCTCCGGTAATGTCGTGGCTACCGCCGTCATGACAGCTCAAGCATAGCCTTGAAGCCCCATCGGCACCGCCGACTGCATCCATGCCGGCATCCAACGAACTGCTGGCATAAACGGCAAATACAGCCGTGGTCACAGGTGTGCCGTAGGAACTGCCATAAGGTGAAAGCGGGTTAATTGTGGGGTCACTGTTCCACAGAGGCCCATCTACAGTCGTGTCCGCATTGTGGGGGGTATGGCATCTTGCACAGGCACCCTGATGCAGAGCCATCACTGACGCTGTCATAGACAATACTGCAAAAGCTACCAAAAAATTTCCAATGTTTCGACTTAACTTCATCCTACAAAACCTCCAAGCCCATAATATATTGTTATTCTTCAGCCAGAACCATGCCAGCACTCTATAATAGACATAGCAATAGCCGTGCCATTGCTTCAAACAGTATGCAAAAAAAAAAACAATGAAACTTATAAAGCTTTTATTTACAAGGCGTTAAGAAAGGACAAAAATAAGGGAATAGTTATCACGGACCATCCGGAAATAACAATTTTCTCAATAACAAGAAAGGGTGGGCCTTTGGTTATTGTCAATGGGAAAGTCCACTGTTGATGGTTTCAGGAAATATCCGCGATAAGGCTGTGCGATATACATTTAAGGCATCTTCACTACGGCCTTGTGCTTCATATATCTTGCCTAATTCAAAAAAGGCCCTATTTAAGGCGGGGTTTAACTGGGTTGCCTCAAGCAAGAATTTTTCCGCATCCTCCATTTGTCCCGTTTGCCTCTTCGCCCACCCGTAAATCAGCTTGGTTTCAGCTCTTTGCTGTTGGGTTTGGGCATTTATCTGCCCTGCTATAGACAAAGCTGCTTCGCTTTGGCCGCTTTTGCAATACAGCTCACCAAGCCGCAATAAAACCTCTGCTGAATTCGGATCAAGTTGCCGAGCTTCCTGAAGTTCGCTTACCGCCGCTTGAATCTTACCTTTCTGCTCAAGCAACCCGCTCATTTGTAAGTGCATCTGAACTTTTGCCTGCTGGGTACCATTTTGCAGCATCCTAACCTGATTTGGTTCCTCAGCAGCCTCATGCCCGGCAATTCCCAAAACACTATTAAAATGAGACCTCAAAGAAGAGAAAAAATCATAACTATATCCGGCTTCGATCCACCTAATGCTGTCATCTTTTCCGACAAGCACTATTGTAGGCTTCGCAATTACACCCAATTGCCCCCACAATTTATGATCCGTATCAATTAGAAAATGAAACTTCGGATGGATTTGCCCAGCCTCTGATTCCTTATCACTTTGAGTTTCCTGACTATCCATAACAATTAAAAAATCGAAAGGTTCGGCTATTTCAGGCAATTCTTTTGCCAGTCTTCTAATATCCATCAGTACATTCTTTGATTGTTCCTGATCGGCTGATAAAAAGGCAATCACCTGCACTCCACTCTGCCCATGTCTGTATGAAAACACATCGCCATTGGGGTCTATAAGTGAGAACTCCGGCATTTTATCGGAGACATTTATATTTCGCAATTGGGCTTTAACCTGGGCAACAAGAGCTAAACCACATGCCGCAATGATAAAACCAAAGATTCCGATTAGTTTTCGAGACCGACTGAATATCATAACTCAACTAGTCTCCTGATCCGGCTTGTGTTTCTGTATTTTCGGTTTTGGGTTTTTCATACGATACGGGCGATTGACGATCATAAGAGAATGACACATGACATCCAGGGCTGCAACTGCCACCCGTTTCGGTCTTGTCATACTTTATAGGCATATCCCACATTCCATAAGGAACACTTTCACGAATGTGCTTGGGCAGATCGCTTGCGTGAGTTGCGTGACATGCACGACAGGTCCGTCCCCTCTCCTCTTTGTTCACATGCAGATAATGCAGATTTAAGCTGCCGTTTCTGAAATCGGTAAGATCGGTGGTCTGAGGTGTTAGAACAAGACTTTTTTCATGACAGCTAAAGCATAACTCATAATTTTCCTCGCTGAAAGGAGCATAAAATTGCGGAGGGTATTCTTTTGTAAGCAGACGGAAATTCTTGCTGCCATGGCTGTTGTGGCAGCCGTTGCAATTTTTCTCTGCCACAGGGCCATGCAGGTATTTCTTATTCTCGATCTGGTTCGTGAATGACGGCAGTATTTCATCCTTGCTAATCCCCACAGGTTTATTGTGACAGGACATACACAGAGTTTCAGGATTATCCTTAAGACAGTACTTAACCGTAGAAGCATGAGGCGTATGACAGTTCATACACCCATCCTTTTCAGTTATAGCGGTATGTTTATATTCCGCGGTTTCTGCAAGATTTTTGACATCCTCATGACACGGATAACATAATTGAGGCGCCTGCGCCTTAAGCATCATGGAATTGTCGGCACCATGACTATCATGGCAGCCGATACAGTTATCCTGTGCTGGCTTGTGAACAAATTCAAATTTCGCAAGCTCATTTTTTGTCACAATGTGACATGTCACGCAAAGTTCATAAGGTTCTGCTATCAGTAATTTTTCATGGTCTTCACTGTGTGAATCGTGACAGATAGTACACTCACCTATTGCCACAGGCCCGTGAGGGAATTTCATACCTTTGCCTGTTTCATGGCATTCATAACAGAGTTCAGCAACCGTTTCTTTAGGCAAAAGAAACTTGTTGTCGCTGCTGTGCGGATCGTGACATTGAGCACAATCCCCCGTCTGAACCGGCGTATGAACATGCTTTTTGACGGCCTGATCTAAATGACAGTATTCGCACAGATCTTTTCCCTTTCGCACAAGCGTAAAGGCATGTTTCTTTGGGTCAGCAGATTCGTGACATGATTTGCAGTCGCCAAGCCCTACCGGACCATGAACAAACGCCTTTTTGCTATAATCTGCATGGCATTCTTCGGTGACGCATGTCTTCTGAAGTGTTGTCGGCTTGTCCACGCCAAAAGCAGCTGATGCCAATATACCAAATACTAAAATATTTAATCTGAAATTACATTTCTTTAATGCCATTGTCTCGGTTCCTATCAAAAAAAAACCTTAATCTTTCTTGCTATCTCACATAGAATCACCAGAAGGTTTCGCCCGCTGCCGATAAAGAAGTACAATTGTCCCTGATTCGGCGTTATAGTGATAGGGCTTATTGTATTCAAGCACAATATCCTGCATCATATCGCCGTAACCTATAAATGCTATAATAGCCGGATGCTGTAAATTTTCCGAATTATTCTTCCACGAAGTCTCGATACCTGCCTGGGACACTACATCTTCAATAACAAAAGAATATCCCTCTTTTGTAAATACAAAAGATTTACCCAAAATATCTGTCGCTGCCTGATTTTTTCCATCTTTGAACAAAAAAAGCCATGATTTCGATTCCGGCAGCACTGCGATGATATACCTTCCCTCTTTGCCACCAAGATCAAAATCGGTAAACGTTACGCGGAATGGAAGTTTATTTTCCGTATGCGGAGATGTCGCAAACTTGGACCAAAGCCACTGTTCACGTTTATCTTTGCCATTATCAATACCGATTTTAATCGCAGGATTGACGGGATTTTCAGACCTATTTATCACTTCTTTGGTCCCTATATCTATCGAATAGTGCGGCATATATTCCAATATTTTCAGGCAATACTGTGATCCAGGCAATGTTATCTTTTCACCTTTTTCTATCACAAACTCAAGAGGCACATTGGCATCTTCTATCCAAACTGAAATTATTCCTATAGCACTACCATCGGCCATCCGGCCTGCCAGTTTTTCGGCTGTGCCGGAATCGTAGAGTCTCTTTATTGCCACACCGCCAACAGGGGATGAGATTGCCTGCCTTTCAGGATCATCTGAAACAAGCCACACCTTCTGCTCCAAATCCGCGGCTTTAACCTGCAATGAGGCTACAATTCCGCCATTCGGCCGTTTGACAATGTTAGTGTCCCAGCCCAGATCGGGCAAATACTGTTTCAGTTTTATGCTTATCGGTGTCCCCATAACAGGAAAAGTATAGTTAAGTGCGCTAACCGCATTATAATCAGGCACGTTTACCGGAAATGCCAAACTCGCTCCATCCATACCGACCTGAACGGCAAGTTCCCATGGACCGACTAACATTGTTTCCTGAACAGCTCGCGGGTATGCAATAGCTTTGCCGCCAAACAGCAAAACCGCTGCTATCGCCGCTGTGATAAATAAAATTTGTGAATATTTTTCTACTTTTGTGATCATTTGCATTTTCAATCCTGTTGTGCTTCAGTTATTATTCTATTTGCCTCTCGCAACATAGTCTCAGTATATTTAAGATTATGCACACCCCAGCTTCCGTCTGATTCTACGGACGCCAAAAGTTTCTTGGCCTGCTGAATTTTATTTTTCAATTCTTTTGATTTTTCAGGCGTCTCTGACTGCCCCTGCTGTTCCTCCAGCCTCTGGAGCCTGTTTCTTACCTGCTCATAAAATTTCTTGATCTGATCCTGCCAGAATGGAATGTATTTCTCTCCGGTTCCGGCCTCATGGCATCGGTCACATGCCTGTGGAATAGCTTTCGCCACCGTTCCGATGCTACCAATACCAGCCGATTTAACCTGACCAGGCTGGATATGGCACGCCGTACACTCTACATGTGTCAGGAACATCGGGCTGAGAACCCGCTCACTGTTCTGCTCTTCAGAGTGCCATTGTGCCGTATATATATCAAGCTGAACATTATGGGTATCACGATGACAACTCTTGCAGTCCATCATCCCCGACACAGAATCAAATTTGCTTTGCGTATGCGAAACCTTGTCATGACAGGCAAAACACTCAACCTTTTCACCGCCGGCATGTTCTTCATGGAGTTTTTTGCCGTCATAATTTCCCTCTTTGCCGAAGCTGTGACAGTTAAGGCATACGGTATCAGAAACATTGCTCACTTTTTCGATTTGTTTTTTGTGGCAGGAATCGTCACAACTAGCATTATAGGAAACAAACTCAGCATGATTGATCTTTACCATTCCCCGTTCAATTATCTTATTAGGCACTTCGTGGCAGCTCTGACAGCGAGTATCGACCATCCTTATTGCGTTATCACTGCCCTTGAGAAAGTGGCACGTATAACAGACACCGGTGTTAACGGTAAAGTGTTCATCGCCTTCAAAGTGGCTGTGACATGTACCGCAGGAAATAGGAATACCATCTACAAGCTTTGAAACATGCTTTTCATGTTTAAATTTTATACCATGAAAGTCAATAACTTTGGCTGTTATCTCTTCGTTGCTATGGCATTCAGATCTCAAACATGAAGCATCTAAAATCTTAGCATTCGGCTTAGTCCCGATTCTACCAACCGCACAATCAACAGCTTGCGCAAGACCGTTGATTTTACCTTTGATATAACCTGTAAAACCCGGCTGCAAGTGACAGTCGAGGCAATTTATTTCGGAATGGCTGGATTTCTGCCAGCTTGCGTAATAAGAATTCATAATATGACACGAATTACAAAAACCCGGCTGACTGGTGACAACAAGCGACCCACCGGTAAACACTCCAGCCATCAGAATCAACAGAAGTATCTTACTGTGCCATCGCATTTTCCATAATTTTTTTAATGCTGGCGGAATTACTTTTTTTATTTTGAACATTATTTTTTATCCTGCAAGTTTTAAAATCAGTTATGCCGGTGTTTCTTTCAAATTGTTCCTATTCTGTACACAACTTTTTGGTAATGTGAACTTAAATGAGGCACCCACTCCTTCTTCACTTTCGACCCATATCGTTCCTTTATGTCGTTCGACAATCTGTTTGGCTATGGACAAGCCAAGCCCTGTACCATCTTTTACAACTTTCCTGGCATTGCTCGCCCTGTAAAATTCTTCAAAAATCTTTTTCAGTTCTTCTTTTGGTATTCCAATTCCTGTGTCACTAATTTCGACCAGAATAGAATCCATATCGTTCCTGGCGATTAGCGAGACATGCCCTTTTGGCGGCGTATATTTGATAGCATTTAGTATTAGGTTCGTAATCATCTCTTCAATCGAAAACTGATCCCCAGACACCTTATCCTCCGGCAAATCAATATGACAGCTTAAAATAATTGATTTTTCTTCGGCTCTGGCTTCAACGGTGGCTACAGCATCATCTATAACTTCTTTCAACGAAAAGTCTTTTATCTCCATGTTGTTATTTAATCTCATATTGGTCAATTTCAACAATGTTCGCACGAACACGCTAAGCTTCACCGTGCGGCTGTGCGCTCTATGGATAAAATCGGCCTGACAATCATTAAGCGTGCCGACAAAACCATCAACTACCACATCAAGGCAGTTTTGTATCGCGGCCAGATGACCTTTAATATCGTGCGTAACTCGTTCGACATATTCATCCTTTATTCTGTCTTTTTCGCGAAGCTGCATATTCGCAAGCCGCTGACCGTGTTCTGCTCGTTTAAGCATCAGTGAAATATAACTGGTCATATACACCACAAGGTACATTGCCGTCGTAAACGCAAAAAACGTACCAAATACATAAATTCCATCCCGGTGCAAACAATTAATCACAAAACCCTTTAAACAGTGATGCGGTATTATTTGCATATACTCAAGCAGGAGAAGAAGCCCAAAAAGCAAAACCGCAAATGTTGCCTGCAAATAACTTTCCTTTACTGAAAGCAAAATGCTTGCAATGATCATGTGGAATATAAAATAGAAAACGAACGGATTTTCCACTCCGCCTGAAAAATGCATCAGTATGGTCAATATTATCAGATCGGCACATATTTGAAAACTGATTATCCTCTTGATTGATTTATAGGGCACATTTCGCAGCCCCCTCTGATAGCGACCCAGCAGAAGATACATGGCCGTATTATATATCGTAAGCAATATTGCAATTCCATATAACGCATATTCCTGAAGCTCTATTCCTAAAATCCTGAACGAAAACCATGTCCCCCCTGCTACCCATGCAATGGCCACCCATCGGAGCCTTATAAGCCAATAGGCTCGCTTAAGCAGCCTCCCGTTTTCGAACATACTTTCCACATTAGTCCTTTTTTGCAAGCAGTTTTGCGACCTCGTCCAGCAATTGTTTCGGCTCTACTGGTTTATCGAGAAACCCATCTACAGGCAGCCAGGTAGGGTCACCAGCCGTTGATTTGAATTCTATACCCGTCTTACCCTTCACGCCGGTAATCATCAGAATTGGTATATCCTTTGTCTCAGGAGACTTTTTCAGTTCTCTGCTCATCTCGAAACCATCCTGCCATGTATCCATCATGACATCAAGGATGAGCAGGTCCGGCTTTTCAGCTTTTATTTTTTCGAGCCCTTCACCTTTGCTGCTGGCCGTGTCAACAGAGTAATCGGAGCTCTTTAAAATAGCCCTGATCGCCTGCGTGATGTCCACATCATCATCTACAATTAAAATTTTAGAATTTTCCATAGTTCACCTCACAAAAAAATGTTAATTTTAGAACTAATATCATTTAACCATCAAAAATAGTCCATTGCCTTTATTTTCTTCAGTTCCATCTCGTCATCCTGCTCCCAGCGAATAAGACTCTCGAACAATTCTTTCACCTCATGATCGACATCCTGCCCAAGCACCTGGTGATAAAGTCTGATCAAGCATTCGTCAAAGCGAACTGCCGCATCGATAATTTGCGAAGCCTTTGCGTCAGGCGATAGATCAATACCCTCAAAACAATGAATGTCAGCTGCGTTGGGTTCGTACCGTAAGGGGGTTTTATAAATACGATTGATCGTTTCTGCTTGCATTTTCGCCAGTGCATGATGTGTCCGCTGCCTGTGTCGACTCATATAGTCACTTAACAGACGCACACCTTCACGGGTTGTCTCATGGGAGATTTTCGTATAGAACTCGGAGAGCATTCGCTCGAATTCCTCTGCACACGCCAAAACTTGAGCAACTGTAATTATCGCCATAAAATGGCTCCCTTAGAATTTGTCATAGAAGATATCGCCGGCTTGAACGCCTTTTTCTTCCAAAACTCTGGTAACCGCCTCGATCATAGGAGGCGGGCCGCAAAGAAACGCCTGCCGCTCGACACCAGTTTTAAGTTTTTTATCCACAGCCAAATGTATAAATCCCCTTTCACCTTCCCATTGACCATCGCCGTTTGATTCGTCTGAAAGAGCATAAACTACATGAAAATTAGGATGCTTTTGGGCAAGTTGCTGGAATTGTTTAAGATAAAACACATCATCGGTAGTTCTGCACCCAAAAAACAGCCAGCATGATCGGTCTGGCCATCGGCTGTAAAGCGTGTATATGATATTTTTCATCGGTGCCATTCCGCAGCCGCCACCAACACAAATAATTTCAACGGATGGATCTTCATTAAGATAAAATTCGCCATACGGACCGGTAAAGGATACAGAATCACCTACCTTAAGGTTATGAAGATATGTAGAACCTACCCCCCCCGGCACCAGTCTTACCATCAATTCAATAACATCTGATTCATACGAAGGGGAACTTATTGAATAAGCTCGATACACCGGGCCATCCGGCGATGACGCTTCGATTTGGGCATATTGCCCCGGTCGTTGAGAAATCTGGGCAGGCTCCTTAAGCCGCATACGTAATTCTCTTATGTCATGGGTCAGCATAGCCGCATATTCAACCTCGGCACCAAAAAGCTTAACATTCAGCATCTCATCAGGAATACGCACAAAAATATCTTCACGAATTTTCACCTGACAGGCCAACCGCACGTTTGCCCTGACCTCCTGACGTGAAAGATAAGACAATTCAGTAGGTAGAACCGGCCCTCCGCCATTTGGAACTGTAATCTTGCAATGGCCGCATGAACCCTTGCCGCCACAGGCCGAGGGTATAAAAATTTCATTCGCATAAAGCGCTGCAAGCAATGTCTGGCCGCCCTGTACTTCTAACGGTTTTTCACCTGCGTTGATATCAAGTTTGCATATCCCGTAATTTACAAGAAACCTCTCCGCAACGATCAGCACGCCTGATAATACAATTGCCAGACCTCCAAAAACTGCTACGGATAATAAATAAACCATTAAAAACTCCTACTGAATCGACACCATGCCCGCAAATCCCATAAAAGCCATAGCAATAACACATGTAACTATCATAGCTATAGAAACACCTTTGAAAGGCTCAGGGATATTGCTGTATCTCATTTTTTGCCGCAAACCAGCCATTAAAACTATCGCCATAGCCCAACCCAAACCAGCTCCGAAGCCAAAACCAACGGACTGAACAAAATTATAACTGCGAAGAATCATAAACAGAGAAGCGCCAAGGATAGCGCAGTTGACCGTAATCAAAGGTAAAAATATACCAAGAGCAAAGTAAAGCTTCGGACTAAATCGTTCTATAAACATCTCCACGAACTGTACAAAACCCGCTATTACTGCAATAAAAACAATAAATGTCAGGTGTTCAAGACCAAATTTAACCAGCAGCAAATGATAAATCGCATAGTTAATTATTGTCGTCATAGTCATAACAAATGTAACCGCAACACCCAGCCCGATAGATGTCACTATCTGTCCCGAACAGGCGATAAAAGAACACATACCAAGAAAATTACTTAGCAGTATATTGTTGGTGAATATTGCCGCGATAAGTATCACAAATGCGGATGTCTGATCCATTATTTTTTCTCCTCGCCACTTGATTTCAAAGTATTGAAAATCGCGATAAGAATGCCAAGAGTTAAAAATGCTCCCGGAGCAAGAATCATCAACTGATTGGGGGTATACCAATCACCTATAGGTAAATGCCACCCCATGAACGTCACAGCCCCAGTACCTGACAATTCACGTAATAATCCTATACACCCAAGACCGACAGCATAACCAAAACCGTTTGCTGCTCCGTCAACCATGGATAAAACAGGTGGGTTTTGAAGCGCGAGTGCTTCCGCTCGTCCCATCACTATACAATTGGTTATTATAAGGCCGACATAGGGGCCAAGCTGCTTGGACATATCCCAATAAAAGGCCTTAAGGAACTGGTCAAAAATTATCACGAAGGTGGCTATGATCGCAACTTCCGCTATCATTCGAATACGATGCGGCGTAACATTGCGAAGAAGTGACACAAATAAATTCGACCCCACGCAAACGAAGATAAGCGCAACACCCATAACAATCGCATTTTCAAATCTATTGGTCACAGCCAGTGCAGAACAAATGCCCAGCACCTGTATGGCCAGCGGATTCATCGTCCACGCCCCCTCTTTGAACGTGATTACCACTTTCCCGCCGCATAACCCTTTGGATCCGCACGATGTACAGGATGTTTTTTTATCATCAGCCATCCGTTCAGTTCTCCGAAACAATTGTTTTTACAACATTATTGATCATTTCTTCAACCTTATCGCAGGTCATCGTCGCACCGGTAATAGCGTCAATATGATTAACCGTATCTTTACCGCTACTAATTATAATTCCTGGGTTGCCGTCACCATCCACTATCAACTTTCCCTTAAACCGGCTGGTAAATCCTGATGAAGCAATCTCTCCTCCAAGTCCGGGCGTTTCTTCCTGTTGATAAAAAGTTACTCCCTGAATCGTCCTCATATCAGGCTTCAACGCCAAAAAACCTTTGATGGGCCCCCATAACCCTGGCCCTTCAAATGCCAAAGCTGCTATTTCCGTTCCATTGCTGTCTTTAGGAGGAATGTATCTGTATATTTCAAGCTCGCCTATTTTTTCAGCTTTGACGTTTGATTCAAATATCTCAACTAGTTCAAGAGAAGAAATTTTCTCATCAAATGGTACATCCAATACTTTCAGAATATTTCGTTTTCTCTCAGCATCGGCGTTTGCGTTTCTATAAGGCTCTGTAAAATTCGCCGCAAAAGTCAGAAGAAGAGCGCACAGACAACCTAATATTCCAGCATACTTAAGTGTATAAAAATTACCCTTCACCTCTAAGCCTCCAGAAACGCATTCTGAATACTATCTCATCAAGAATAGGGGCGACGATATTTCCAAGCAGAATCGCAAACATCACGCCCTCGACATAACCTGTAAAATTGCGGATAAGTAATGTCACTACACCTATTATAATACCATAAATCCACTTGCCTTCATTCGTGGCCGGGCATGTAACCGGGTCTGTTGCCATGAAAAACGCTCCGAAAAGCAACCCACCCGCGAACAAATGCCACATTAGAGGGGCAAACCTCGCGGGGTTGCTGTAATGAAGTATTCCTGCAAATATGGCTGTGGAAACTATAATACTCACAACTGTACGCCAATTGGCAACGCGTGTAACCAATAAAAACACCCCGCCTAGAATAATAGCTATACCTGATGTCTCCCCTATACTTCCGGAGACACTTCCTAAAAACATGTGCGATATATTAGCCAAATGTCCCTGTTTGGCCAGTACCAGCGGAGTCGCTGCAGTGATTGCATCCACTTTGTCTGCCCCGACATACTGAAACAAACGGCCAGTTAAGGCATATCCCGGCTTAACCCAGTTACCTGACATTGCAGCAGGATATGCCAAAGCAAGAAAACATCGCCCAACGACAGCCGGATTGAAGACATTCCTGCCGGTTCCCCCAAATAACTCTTTGCCGACAAATACACCAAATGCAACTCCAACACCGACCATCCAAAGCGGTAATGTCGGCGGAAGAATTAACGGAAACAGCATACCGGTGACGAGAAATCCTTCGTTTATGTTCTCCTTGCGAATGATCGCAAAAGCCACTTCCACAGCCCCTCCCGCTGCGTATGAAACTATTATCATCGCCAGCAATCTCAAGCCAAAAAAGTAAACGGAGGCAAGAAGACACGGCAAAAGCGCTATTATTACCATCGACATGAAACGCTTTACATCCAGCGGATCACGAGCAAAAGGAGCTGACACCGCCACAGCCGAAGGCGCAAAGCAAAAATTCTCCATCGCTTCATAAACAGGTTTGAGAACGCTAAATCTGCCGCCATCCTCAAAAGATGGTTTAACCTTCTCAAAAATTTTCAGCAGCAACTTCATGCGCACTTTTCCTCAAATCATTTTCTATCAATTATTCCCTGCACTGTTCCGCTTGCGCTACTTCTTCTTTTTCTTTAGCGATTAATTGCTTGGCAGTTATGAACTCATTTCTCAGCTCGATCTTCGATGGGCATACATACGAGCATAATCCGCACTCTATACAAAGATCAAGGCGAGCCTTATCAACTTCGTCAATTAAATCTCCATATAGATATTTATGAAGTAAATAAGGCATAATACCGGCTGGACAGATCTCCTCACAGTATCCGCAGGAAACGCACGGGCGCTCTTCGCCCCGTACCGCTGTTGTCAATCGCTCTACAAATTCCGCTCTCGCCGAACTCAGAAAAGATGCGCGATAAGAATGACGATCCCACCCAGGTCTCATAAACCCAAGAAATTCTCTTTCCTTATGCTCCGGTAAAATCGTCAAGCCGCGGCACTCAGAATCAAGTCCTAATAAATCGGCTGTTATAGTTTCGCCTGTAAAGATGCCTCCATTAATTATTCTTGCTGGTGACTGTGAGGCAAATATGTCAATTATTTTTTGTATAGGATAACCGGTCGGCACTTCAATATGTACAGGAGAATTCACAGCCGGCCCACCAACAGAAATGGTCCGCATTGTACACGGTTTCATCGATGTTAAAGTTTTTTCAACCGCAAGCACCCCCTCGGTCCTGATTCCCCATACAGTTCCTGATTTTTTTTTAAGCATCAACCATCTGGCAAGAATATTGAAGTTATCGTAAGGATACTTTAATGGAATTTCTACCAGCTTGACCCAGGCATATCCGCGTAAATGTTCTTGAACTTGCGAAGCTAAATCCGATTTGATATCAGGCATGACAAGGTAAATGGGCTGATATTCAAGCAGCGACTGCAAATGTTCCAAGCCTCGCGTAAAATTTAACAGCCGCTCATGAAGCTGAACATCTCCACGGGCCACGAAAGGTTCAAGGCTCAAAGTACACACAATTATAGCCTGTGGCGTACCCAGAGGGTCAGGCAACGCTCCCGTGTACGCATCATGGAAATACTCCCACGCACCGAGTGTAAGAAGCTTATATCTTTTGATCCCTGCAGCACCCATTTCCTGTACAATATGAGGCAACTCAACTTCAACGGTATGAATCTGGCCACTGCTCTGGCTGGCATTATCCAAAACTATATGGCCATCAACCGCACCTAAACGTACAGTTCCGGCATGCGGCGAAAGCAACGGTATAGCATAGTTGGCCAAATCTTTTGCCAAAATGTCGCCTTCAACTACCTGCTGCCCCTCTTTGACACAGATTTCACTGAACGTGAAACGTTTTGCCCGCAAGGGCAAATACAGTTCCTCCGCCGCGGGCATCACTCTTATCTGCTCGGCAGGCGGTCCGGCAAGCAACACCTTATAGCCGCCCCTAAGTCTCATTTTTCACTCTCTTTATGCCTACAAAAATCGCACAATAAAAAGGTTTATTTATATATTGAAATTTTATCACAACTAACAGTGGGAATCAACCTGTTGGAACTTCTATAAGACCAGAAATGGCGGGACTATACTAATATTTTCTCATTTATAAGAAATAATTTGCCACCCAAATATATCTCTCGATGGGGACATAAGAACAATTCTAAATACTTGGTATAGACCTGAAACTATCGACTTAATTTGGAAATTTGAATCTCGCATCCAGCTTGAAGAGTCTCTTTACGGGGAGATTTAAAACTTCTGACACCTCAAGCGACAAGGCTATGCGGATTTGCTCAAGTATTGAAACGATCTGATGGTCATCCTGGGCAATAATTGTAAACCAGATGTTAAAAGTATTATCCCGCAGATAACTATGAGTAACTTGCGGAAAGCCGCTTATGATCTCCGCAGCTTTCTCTACAAGTTCCGACTTCACGCTGACCGCCGCTAAAGTGCTTTTATAGCTGAACTTACGAGAGTCAAGACTAACTCCAATTCTTCGGATCACTCCATCTTTTGTCAGCCGCTCAATTCTCTCCCATAGATCATTACATGAAATTCCCAGGTTTTTCGCTATGATTCCATATGGCTTTTCACTTAATGGAAAGTCGTTCTGAAGTGCTTCAAGAATACTGCTATCCAGCTCGTCCATTAAAAATCCTGTAAAATATAAAAAATTTATTGCAACCCAACCTTTTAAAACTTTTCGGCTATTCGAATAGAGTTTAACCTATCAACCCGTCAATGAAGCAAAACTCGATGAGTGTTCATTTTCACTTGACACTGCAGAAGCAAACAATTATACAAGAGTAAAGTATCATAAAACCGCAGGCTTGTAAAGCGGATATCAGTTTGTATCTGTGGCTGGATGGTTTGTCTTACTATCTTGCTGGCACGTATTTCTCAATTATGAGAATAATAAAAAATTTTTATTTTTTTAGAAAATCTGTAAAAAAACTATGGCAAAAGCGAAAGTTTACCTTGTAGGGGCCGGTCCTGGTGATGTTGAATTGGTTACATTGAAAGGGTATCGTTTAATTTGCCAGGCAGATGTTTTGCTCTATGATCATCTAATCGGCCCGCAGCTTATAGACTTTGCCAGACACGATGCCGAAAAAATATCCGTTGGAAAATTCGCCGGCAGGCACACCATGCCGCAGTCAGAAATAAATAAACTCCTTATCGAAAAGGCAGCCGCCGGTAAAACGGTAGTCAGACTAAAAGGCGGCGACCCGTATCTGTTTGGAAGAGGTGGTGAGGAGGCCGAAGCTTGTGTAGAAGCAGGTATTGATTTTGAGGTCGTCCCAGGTATAACAAGTGCGTTCGCCGCTGCCTGTTATGGGGGCATACCTGTGACACATCGCGACTGTACATCCAGCGTTGCCGTTGTCACAGGACATCGAAGGGACGAAAAGGAAATTGAGATTCCTAATGCCGGTACATTGATTTTTTTGATGTCGGTCGTAAATATTGGCACAATTGTTGATTCGGTATTGAAAGCCGGATGGCCGTCTGATACAAAGATGGCCGCTGTTGAGCATGGGACATGTTACGATCAAAGAGTCATCACGGGCACACTGACAGACTTTGTCAGCAAAGTTGAACAGGCTAAGCTTAGGACACCGGCCATATTCATTGTCGGTAAAGTTGTGGAAATGCAGGAAAAGCTCGATTGGTTTACTAAAAAACCAAATATACTGGTGCTAGGCAATCACCCTGCAAGGTATGGCTATCTTGGTAATATAGTCTATCGACGAGTAATAGATTGTGTCCCAATCGACGATTACTCAGATGCGGACAAGGTAATAGAGAAAATCGGCAGATTTGACTGGATCGTCTTTACAAGCGTAAATGGCGCCAAATATCTTATGGATAGACTTTTCGCTATGAATTTTGACGCAAGAGCCTTGGCCTCCGCCAAAATAGCCGCCATAGGGAAAACTACGGCACACCGTCTAAAAGATTTTGGCCTCATAGCCGATATTGTCCCCTCTACTGAATCAAGCGCAGGTCTTCTCGAAGAATTCAGAAAACTGGACATGACCGAAAAGAAGGTTCTTTTGCCGCAAGCTCTTGTTTCTTCCGACCAATTACCAGCCGGCCTTATCGATATGCAGGCGATTGTAGAACAAATGCCTGTTTATAAGACTGTCGAGATAGACCCAGGTGACATTGATTTCGATTTTATCGATCAGATATTATTTACCAGCGGATCAACCGTCCGCGCTTTTGTAAACCGTTTCGGAAAGGTCCCTGAAAATGTAAAATCATACTGCCTTGGACCGCCAACTTTGAAGGAAGCACAAAAATTTAATATCGACGCACAGCTTCTGCCCGGTTCATCGTGTTATAAAAGGCAAGACAATGACAATATCGAATAATACACGTTTGTTCAAGGAAGCGATCAAATTCATACCTGGCGGCGTAAACAGTCCTGTCCGTGCGTTCAAAGCCGTCAATGCAAAACCGATATTTATCGAAAAAGCCAAAGGTCAATATCTCTACGATGCCGACAGCAATAAATACATAGACTATTGCCTTTCGTGGGGACCCATGATACTGGGCCACGCCAATAAATACGTTCTCGAACAAGTCGGCAAAACAATGGCCAAAGGGACAAGTTTTGGAATACCAACAAAACTTGAGACAAAACTGGCAAAGATGATAGCTGACGCAATTGATTCGATTGAGAAGGTGCGTCTTTTAAGTTCCGGCACAGAAGCGACAATGACAGCCATCCGGCTGGCACGCGGAACCACCGGCAGGGACAAAATAATTAAATTCATCGGATGCTATCACGGCCATGTTGATCACTTGCTTGTCAAGGCAGGCTCCGGTGCAATGACTCTCGGTACCCCAAGCAGTCCCGGTGTTCCAAAAGACTTCACAAAACACACGATACTTGTCCCGTACAATGATTGTGAAAAACTCGAGGCTGCTTTTAATAAATATAAAGACAAAATAGCAGCTGTAATAGTGGAGCCTATCGCCGCAAATATGGGTGTAATCCTTCCGCAAAAAGATTTTCTCAAAACCATCAGAAAATTATGCGATAAAAACCACAGCATCCTAATCTTTGATGAAGTCATAACTGGATTCAGAGTAAAGTACGGAAGCGTTCAGCCGCTCTACAATGTCCAGGCTGATATCACTTGTCTTGGCAAAATTATCGGAGGAGGATTTCCGATAGGCGCATGCGCCGGAAAAACAAAAATTATGAATAATCTGGCTCCACAGGGACAGGTCTATCAAGCCGGAACTCTTTCAGGCAATCCAGCCTGCGTCGCCGCTGGTGTCGCCACACTTGAATTGCTTAAATCACAGAAACCATACTCCGAACTTAAAAAGACAACCGAAAAGCTTTGTTCACGTATTTGCCAAACACTCCGTCAAAAAAATATCAAATATACCTTAAACCAGATCGGTTCGATGTTTACTCTTTTCTTCAATGAAAATCCCGTAGTCGATTTCGATTCCGCAGCCGCCTCCGACACCGCCCGATACGCAAAATATTTCTCCGAAATGTTAAAAGCCGGTATTTATCTGCCGCCGTCACAATTCGAGGCCTGCTTCATTTCAACCGAACACCAGCAAAAAGATTTAGATAAAACAATTCTCGCTATTAATAATATTAGGCTTTAAGTTTAATTAAATGCGTTTTTTATTTTTTAGTCGCTTGGTATCTTTAGTATTTGCAGTATCTGGAAGAATATCAAAACGATGCTCTGGGTGATTCCACGCCGCTGCTTCAAGGCTCGTTTCCTCAAACAGTTTCTTTATATTCTTCGTAGCACTAAGCCATCTTGAATAAATGTGGCAATTCTGTGGAGTTCCGCCACACTCACAGTGCCGCAACAAACAATCATTGAACAAGGGACCTTTTTTAATAGTTTCTAATAATTCGAGCATATTTATTTCATCTGGCTGGCGCGCAAAGGTGTAGCCCCTTTTCTTACCTCTCACCGCTTTTATTAAGCCAGCCTTGGTCAGTTGCTGAAGTATTTTTGATAAATATCCAGCCGGAATCCCCTCAGCTTTGGCTATAGTTTCAGATGTTACAGGTAATTGTGTTCTATGTCGCACCATATACATAGCGGCATGTAATGCATAAGCTGCTGATTTTGAAACTTTCATTTTTTTACCTCAAAATTTTTGTTAAAAGCAGGATAAATCTTTTATAATTTCATCGAGTCGTTGCGCGGCCTGTTTATTTTTTTATGATAATACCCAGTTCATCTATTTTCCTGTACAGGCTTGAAAGCCCCACATCCAACGCTTTTGCGGTCTGAGCTTTATCCCAGTCATATCTGATTAAAGTTCTATATATCTGTTCTTTTTCATAAGCTTTTATCGCAGTAACAAGACTTTCGTCTTTCTTATCTTGCATTTCCGCGCCTGCGCCAACCAAACCAATATCACAAACTTCTATAACATCGCCTTCTGCAAATATCACCGCTCGCTCTATCACGTTCTGCATTTCTCTTATATTACCTTTCCAGTCATAACTCATAAATAAACGCATAGCATCATCATTTAACCCTGTAAAATTCTTGCCCATTTCAAAATTGTATTTTTTTATAAAATGTTCGACCAATAGCGGAATATCTTCTTTACGCTCGCGAAGCGGAGGCAAATGGATGCCGACCACATTAATTCTGTAATATAAATCCTCCCGGAAATTTTCCGCCTTAATTTCTTTAAGAAGGTCTTTATTTGTTGCCGAGATCAAACGTAGATCAATATCTATCGGCTCAGTACCTCCAACCGGCAGTATCTGTCTTTGCTCCACCGCCCGAAGCAGTTTCACTTGACAATTCATGGGCATGTAACCTATCTCATCAAGAAATAAAGTCCCGCCGCGAGCATTTTCAAAAAGTCCCTTCTTATCGGCAATTGCCGAAGTAAAACTTCCCTTCTTGTGCCCGAACAGTTCACTTTCAAGAAGCCCCTCCGGTATAGCGCCGCAGTTTATCGCAATAAACCGACCGTTGTTCTTGACCCCCAAAGAATGGATTGCATGAGCGACTAATTCTTTTCCGGTTCCGCTTTCCCCTGTTATCAGGACATTACTTCTGATTCCGGCAACTTTTCGAATTGCCTCAAAAACATCCTGCATGCCGGGCGATTTACCCACAATCCGGCTTACATCGAATTTGCCGTTAAGTTCCATCTTAAGCTGTTTATTCTCATTCTGCAGTTCCAGATATCGTAAATTCTGGCGGATTTTAATTAAAACATCTTCAAATATCACCGGCTTAATCACATAGTCACAGGCACCAAGTTTGATAGCCTCTACGGCCATTTCAACCGTCCCATAAGCCGTTATCATTATCACACGTGTTTCGGGTCTTACTTTCATTATCTCGCGCAAAACTTTTATCCCGTCGGCACCAGGCATTTGAATATCAAGTATCGCCACAGCATAAGGCTGCCGCATCACAGCATCTACCGCATCCGTGCCATTATCAACACTGGTAACCGGCAATCCTTCTTCTTCAAGAACCCTTGCAAAGGTTTCTCTAAAAATTGACTCATCATCAGCCAATAATATCTCATTCATAATCACTTACTTTCCAAAATAACGCTATTTTGCTGCTTTTTGCATGTGTCAATATCTATTCAATTTCCTTTAATTGAGTACTGCTGGAATATCCATTTTCACTATCAGAAAACAGTGCGTTTTTTGGCCTGACAGGAATTTTTATTTTCACTGTGGTCCCAACACCCGGCTCCGAATCCATTTCAATTGTGCCATCCATCTCCGCAACAAGATTGTAACTTATAAAAAGACCAAGTCCCGTGCCTTTGCCAATTTCCTTAGTCGTAAAGAACGACTCAAAGGCACGTTTGCAAACATCGGGACTCATACCGATTCCGGTATCGCGAACATGAATTTCGATTATGCCGTCATTATACGCTCTGGATATTTCAAGAATATGTTCATCCTGCTTCCCCTTAGCTTCCATCGCATCCATTGCGTTAATGAGCAGATTTAACAACACCTGTTCAAATGATTGCGGATTCATCCATACCATAGGTAAGTCAGGATGGACAACATCTTTGACCGTAACAGATGCCATACGTTTGTCAAATTTAACAAGAGACAAAGTGTTGGCTATCAGTTCATTGATATCGTTCCATTTATATTCGGCGGTAGCGGGTTTTGCCAGAGTGAGCATGCGTTTAAGAATATTTGATATGCGATTTACCTGATAGTCGATAATCAGCAAATGCTCTTTTTGTTCATGAGAGTTTAATTTTCTTCCAAGATACTGCGCAACCGAAGAAAGGCTCGCCAGCGGATTGCCGATTTCATGCGCTATTCCCGCCGCCATTTGACCTATCGCAACCATCTTCTCCTGCTGGGCCATTCTCACCCTTGACATTTTGAGCATTTCATTGATCGCAGTAACGTTTTCTGTCTGTTCAAGTAGATTTTTTTCCAGTTTTTTGTGTTCGGTCAGGTCCTGCCCAACAAGAACATAACCTAGCTCCACACCTTCGGCACTTTTAACCTTGCATCCTTTTGTCTCAAAATAGCTTTCCTGATCTCCGGTTTTGCCAAACTTGATTACAGGGCCTGAATAGTCTAATTCCTCATCACCTTTTAAAAGAGCTTTCATGTGTTCTGCTAAAATCGGTGAAAAATCATCAATTGAATCATCGGCCCTATTTATACAATCGCTTTTTTTCCATAACTTTGCGGCAGGATTGCAAATTGCTATCTTTCCATCTCTGGTAAGAAAAATCAGTCCCTCAGCCATAGCAATGATCACGGCCTTCAACACATCATTATTTCGAGCTGCCTCGGCCTCCTTGGCGGTCATACGAGTAATAATCATTTTTGTCAAATACTGTGACAACATTACAGTGGAGGCAAATGCGACAAAAGCGCCAAAAACATATACTGGATTTCTCCACAACCCAAACCCTGAAGAAAATCTTAAAGGGTAATATCCAAGCCAGGTCCAATCATTTAGTTTGGCAACAGCTAACAGGCTAAACAGTAAAATCGCGGTAAGCCCAACAATATCCGACAAGTTTTTGGGCAGTATTATAGTCGCAATTATTATATGAAAGATATAGAACAGGAAAAATGGATTGGCTATTCCACCGGAAAAATGAAGCACGGCTGTCAGGATTATAAGATCACACTCTACCTGGATAAACCCTATCTTGATATCTCTGTTCCAGTTGCCTGCTTTGCGGAATGCAAACAAAAAAATGATATTACATAGCAAGAGTATACCCGCACAAACAAATATAGGAATCGTACTTATAAGAACAGGAAAGGCGTATTTACCCGCCAAAGTCGCTATTACAACCCCAGCAACAGCAACCCACCTTAGCTTTATAAGCCAGCGGATTTGTTCACCAAGAATTTCCTTTTTGCACTGACTTTGAGTCTCGATGATTATTACTCCAATATAACGGTCCTATATGTATATTTTAGCATTGATAAGGCAAAAAACAAGGAATTTTCTTGAAATTGAGAAAATTTTAGAAGCTACTGGAGTTTTTGTTTCTCGTAAACACCAAAAATATTGCAAAAATAACATTTCAGCCTATTCAGGCATTTTGAATATTTCACCACTGAGCCGCAGTTGTTCCTGTTTTTCCGAATCAAGCCCGATTTCATCGTCGGTCAGATAACAGGCAGGGTCAGGTGCCCACGGATCGCCAAAATGCAGGTCCGCTCGTACTCGCAAACTTCCGCCGCAGACCTCAAAGAATTTGCACAGCCGACATCGCCCTTTAACATAAGCCCTCCGATTTCTAAGCCTCTTCAGCAATGGCTCGTCAGAGTCCGTCCATATCTTGCTGAATGGTTTTTTGTAAATATCGCCAAGATCATAATGCCACCAGAACTGATTGGGGTGCACTTTACCATTGAAATCAATGCAACCTATACCAACACCGCTGCTGAACATTCCACCACCGTTCCACTTCATCAATTTCCAGACATTTTCCGCCCGGCTCGGATATTCTGCCAAAAGTTTCAGATATAGATAAACACCATCAACATGGTTATCAACGGTCAATATATCCGTATTTTTACCGGCCCCTTTGAACTGTTTTGCCTTTGCCAATATAATATCTACAGCCGATCTGCTTTGAGAATGAGTAAGGTCTTCGCTGGCGATTGCGCCGCCCCTGCCGCATGGAACAAGATGATAGAAACATATCCTTTCAATGCCTTCGGATTCAAAAAAATCAAACAGTTTTTCAAGGTCCTGAACATTGCGGCGAGTCAATGTCAACCTCAGACCCACTCTAACACCTGCGTCTCGACAATTTCTTATGCCCCTGACAGCCTTGTCAAAAGCTCCCTCAACTCCCCTGAATGCATCATTTATTTCGCCTATCCCGTCAAGGCTGATCCCAACATAAGAAACTCCACCCTGCTTTATTTTTTGTACCATTTCTGCGTTAATAAGCGTCCCGTTAGTTGATATAACAGTTCTAACCCCGCGCGAGCGGGCATGTTCTATCAATTCCAGTAAATCCGACCTCATCAATGGTTCGCCGCCGGAAAATAATATGGAAGGAACACCAAATTGTGCCAAATCGTCTATTACCTCTTTGGCCTTGACTGTCGTTACCTCATTACAAACCTTACCGATGCCGCTATCGTTATAACAATGAACACACTTTAGATTACACAATCTTGTGATGTTCCAGACCACTATGGGACGCCTCTGTGAAGCCGTCTTAGGCACAATTTCGCCAGCCCGCTCACCAGAACCTTTCATACCGTATCGAAGCCAATCACCCGGGGTTACCTGATCACAATAGAGTTTACTGATATTAATCATAAATATACCTCAGAATTTTTATATTTTTAATGCGCAGCTTCAGGTGGAATATAAGCACAGAATGGTTCTTGCGCCATATAGTTTCCTGCAACAGAATATGCTCGTCCTCGACATCCGCCACAAACCTCTCGATAACCGCAAACTCCGCATTTACCCTCAAGCTTGCCGCTGTCACGCATTATGGCAAGGTCTTTGTTTTCAAACCAGATAGTGGAAAGTTTTTCCTCAAGTATGTTTCCGCATTTAACGGGCAAATAACCGCAGGGGAAAACATCGCCGTTATGCCCCACAAAAAGAACGCCCAAACCGGCCAAGCACCCTTTTGACGGCCCATTGTGCACATGCCTGCCCGGAACATGACCACCGCGATCGCCGCTGCTCGCACGCTGACGGTATAATCCGTTTTGTCTGATTACACGCTCATAGTGCGGCCCGCATGTAACTTTTAATTGCAATTCACCAAGACTGTCAAGCCGACATATTTCGACCATTTTCTGTTCATACTCCTCCGGTGAAAGCATATCCGTTTCAGCCAGCACCTGTCCGCACCCGACCGGTACGAGCATAAAAACGTGAACAGCCACAGCCCCAAGCGATTTTGCTATGTTATATACATCGTTCAATTGATGGGCGTTATGTTTTGTCAGCGTAATATTTATCTGAAACGGTATCTTTTTTTCGTGCAGATTTTTTATTCCATCGATCGCCCTTTGAAATGCCCCCGGCAGCTGCCGCAGCCGATCGTGAACCTCTGCGGTTGCTCCGTCTATACTTACCGATACCCTGGCAATACCGCTTTGTGCAATGAGATCGGCACAGGCCGAATCTACCATTGTTCCGTTTGTGGCAAGAGCGGGAACAAGCCCGACATTTCTGGCCAGATCAACCAACTCGAACAAGTCAGCTCGACAAAGCGGTTCACCGCCAGAAAAAACCAGCACTGGCATCGTATGCTGCCCTCTGCCCAATTCGGCTAAATCATAAATGAGCCTCCCTGCCTGCTCAGTTGAAATATCTGTAAATGCGGCCTCGTCAGACTCGATACGCCGGCAGTGTGAACATTTCAGGTTACATTTTATAGTGCTTTCCCAGAATAGAAGTCTGAGAACTTGATTTGGAGAGGTTCGTTGTGTCACTTCTGTTGCTCCTCATCACTCTGTGCATGCGATGATATATTTTCTGCGTGTTGAATTATGCTGTTGACCAATTTTGCCGCCTCTAAAGTTCCACCTTCTTTTGCTACGGTATTTACATTTTTAATAACACAATGCAAAAGCCTGTTGACGATACGCCTTACCATAGGTTCCATCACGTTTCTGCAGGATGCGTCTTCTCTGGATCCAACAAAAAAGCTGTCGAGTTCCTGCTGACTGATTTTGGCAAACTGCTTTCGCATTTGACCAATTAACGGGCCAATATCTCTTGCACTGATCCAGAAAATAAAATCATCCGCATTTTCATTAACAATCTGCACCGCCTTTAAAATGTCACCTTCTCGGGCTTTACGATTCTCCTCTGCCGCCTGCGAAAGCTCATCGATGCTGTAAAGATATACGCCTTCAATATCATTCACTGAAGGTTCAAAGTTTCTGGGAACAGCAATATCGAGGATAAGCAAAGCCCCCTTGCGGCGACGGCTGATAATCTTTTTGAGGGATTTTTTTTTAAAAAGATAATCCTGAACAGCAGCGGATGCGATAGCTATGTTAGCCTCGGCAAGAAGCTGTTCAAGTTCTTCCCATTTCTTTGCCATGATTCCATATCGCTCGGCTATATTTAAGGCGCGGTCGTAAGACCTGTTAACGATTATAATATCGGCGCATCCAACGTGCCGCAGATGTTGGACGAACAGATCCCCCATCTCACCTGCACCGATAACGACCACTTTCGCCGAAGAAATATCAGCAAAAAGTTGGCTCGCCAGTTCTACAGCAACCCCAGCAACGCTTGTTCTGCCATGGGCGATTGAAGTATTGGTATATACTTTTTTGGCAGTGCTGAAAGCACAATGAAACAGCCTGTTCAGCACCTTTCCTGTACTTTTAGCTGCACAGGCCAAATGATAGCTTTCCTTAACTTGGTTAATTATCTGGGCTTCACCGATCACCATACTGTCAAGACTTGAGGCAACTGTCAGCAAATGATTTACGGCGTGTTCGTTTTTATGGACATACAAAAAATGCTCAAAATCCTTCAACGGCACCTTATGGAATTCCGCCAGAAAATTCGCCAAAGTTTCTGGGGCGATCTGACCTGAATACGCAGCAGCGCAATATAACTCAACTCTATTGCAAGTTGCCAACAGCACAAACTCTGCGTCAGGGAAGCTGTTTTTTAACAGTTTCAGTGCCGTGAGAGTATCATGCTCGTTAAAAGCGTGTTTCTCACGAATGTCGATGGGAGCGCTTTTATGGTTTAGTCCTACGACTGTTATCATTATTTTTTCACTTATGGGTTCCTCTAAAAATTGATAAATTTACGTGCAATTGATTGCACCTTTAAATATATTACGCTCATTGACAATTAAATCACAGTATTTCATTCGATGGAGATTATTTCGATGATGCAGACAGGCCTTT